>CATDDF010000101.1 GCA_949498175.1 Alphaproteobacteria bacterium
CGTTTTTTGCGCTCGCCAATGAGGCGACAAAGCCCGATGAAAAAGCGCTCAAAATCACCATTGTGCAGCCCAATTTGACTCAACGCGAAAAATGGCAGCCTGATTTGCGTGACCGCCATATTGACAAAACTTTTAAAATGACAGCGCTGGGCCTGCAATATGCCCCGGATACGGACCTGATTATTTGGCCGGAAACGGCGATACCGGCTTTAATCGATGAAGGTTCGGGCTTCGCGGAAAGATTGGCCGCCGCCTTGCCGCAAAATGAACAAGGCCACACGCCCTATTTACTGACCGGAGCCATCCGCCGTAATGTGTCAGCAACAGGCACGGCTTTTTTCAACAGCGCCATGTTGTGGTCGGGTGACGGCATGCTTTTGGCGCGCAGCGACAAACATCATTTGGTGCCGTTTGGCGAGTATTTGCCGTTCCAATCTTTTCTCGAAACAATCGGGCTGCAGCAATTGGCGCGCTTGCGCGGCGGCTATGCGAGGGGCTCTGACGGGGCGCGTTTGAGCGCGGCGCGCTTGCCGCGTCTCGCCCCGCTCATATGTTATGAGGCGGTGTTTCCACGCCTTGCGCGGCGCGGTGCGCGGCCGGCTGCCTTTGTCAATCTGACCAATGATGGCTGGTTCGGCACCGGTTTCGGGCCCTATCAGCATTTGGCGCAGGCGCGTCTGCGCGCCATTGAGCAGGGCGTGCCGCTCTTGCGTGCCGCCAATACCGGCATGTCCGCCGCTTTTGACGCGCGCGGGCGTCAGCTTGACCGCTTGGCTTTGGCTGAAGCGGGCGTGTTTTCCTTGCCTTTGCCGCCCGCTCTGCCGCCGACCTTTTATGCCCGTTATGGTGATGTCTTGTTTTGGTTGATTTGGGGCGCCGGCGTTATTTTTGTGTGGGCAAGGCGGCATAAGGATACGGAAAGTCGGTTGCCCTGAGGCTGTGGCTGGCGCATAGTTGCAGGAATAATAACAATAAGGGAGAGAATTCGTGCCACGCAAAAAAGAACGCACTTTAGACGCTTATATTGGCGCGTGCGTATGCGCCGACTTATGCTGAATATGAGCCAAGAGGTTTTGAGCGGCCAATTGGGGGTCACTTTTCAGCAAGTACAAAAATACGAAAAAGGGCTGAACCGCATTTCGGCCAGCCGTTTGTTTGAATTGGCGCAAGCCTTGCGCGTGCCGGTCGGCTATTTTTATGACGGCTTGGATGAGGCCGATGGCGTGGCACGCGCCAATGGAAGTGGCGACGGCATGCAGGACAATCCGCCCGTTTCGCCGCTTATGGAGTTTATGTCGAGCGGGGCAGGGGTCGAGCTCAATCAGGCTTTTTTGCGTATTGATGATGATAAAATGCGCCGCCGTCTGCTTGCCATGGTCAATGATATTGCCCGCGTCACCGGCGCGCCGAAAAACTGAGCGATGATAATTTGGTCTTGACCCTCCTCGCCCGACTTGCCTAGAAAGAACCATCGAAATAAAGAGGCTTCTATGTCAGATTATGTTTTCACCTCGGAATCGGTTTCCGAGGGCCATCCCGATAAAGTATGCGACCGTATTTCTGACACCATATTGGATGCGTTTTTGGCGCGCGACGCGCAGGCGCGTGTCGCGGTTGAAACATTGACCACCACCAATTTGATTGTCATGGCCGGCGAAGTGCGTCCGGCCGGTTTGGTTTCCGACGAAGAAATGGAAGCTTTGGCGCGCAATGCGGTCAAGGCTATTGGTTATGAGCAAGACGGCTTTCACTGGCAAAATGCAGAAGTGCAGGTGCGCGTGCACGGCCAGTCGGCGCATATTGCGCAAGGGGTTGACGGCGATGGCGGCAATAAGGATGAAGGGGCGGGTGACCAGGGCATTATGTTCGGTTATGCCTGCCGCGAGACCGAAGAGCTGATGCCGGCGCCGATTGCCTTTTCGCATCAAATTCTCGCCGATATGGCGGCGGCGCGCAAATCGGGCGCGGTTAGGGGCTTTGGGCCCGACAGCAAAAGCCAAGTCAGCCTGGCCTATGAAAATGGCAAACCGGTGCGCGCCACTTCGGTTGTCGTTTCGACCCAGCATGATGCAGATTTGAGCCAAGATGATGTGCGCCAATTGGTAAGGCCCTTTGTGGAAAATGTTTTGCCCGATGGTTGGATGTGCCCGGAAGAGGCGTTTTACGTCAATCCGACCGGCACTTTCGTTATCGGTGGGCCCGATGGCGATGCCGGTCTGACCGGGCGCAAAATTATTGTCGATACTTATGGCGGTGCGGCGCCGCATGGCGGCGGTGCGTTTTCCGGCAAAGACCCGACCAAAGTTGACCGCTCAGCCGCTTACGCATCGCGCTATTTGGCGAAAAATGTCGTTGCCGCCGGCCTTGCCGAGCGCTGCACCATTCAGCTTTCCTATGCCATTGGCGTGTCGCAGCCTTTGTCGATTTATGTCGATATGCATGGCACGGGCACGGTTGATGCGGCGACGCTCGAAAAAGCATTGGGTGCGGTAATGGATTTGAGCCCGCGTGGCATTCGCGAGCATTTGGGCCTCAATAAGCCGATCTATGCGCGCACCGCGGCCTATGGTCATTTCGGTCGTGCGCCGCAAGATGATGGCGGCTTTAGCTGGGAGCGCACAGATTTGGCCGATGCCATTAAGGCGGCGCTGTAAGGCGTAAATGGCCGATGCGCCGTCAGATAAGAGGGTCAATCGGCGGCTGATTTACGGCCGCCGCCAAGGCCATCGCCTGCACAAAAAACAAGCCCGTCTGGTTGCCGATTTGCTGCCGCAAGTGAGCCCTGATTTGGCATCACCCGAGCGGCCAAGGGCTTGGTTCGGCAAAACATTCTCCTCCTATGCGCTGGAAATCGGTTTTGGCGGCGGCGAGCATTTGGCGGCGCGCGCCGCGCAACAACCCGATTGCGGCTTTATCGGTTGCGAGCCGTTCATTAATGGGGTGGCGAAATTGCTGACCGTCATTGCCGATGAAGGGCGTGACAATATTGCCGTGTATCAAGATGATGCGCGTAATCTCTTGGATGCGCTGCCCGATGAAAGTTTGGCTGCAATCTATCTGCTTTATCCCGACCCATGGCCGAAAACCCGCCACCATAAAAGGCGCTTTGTGAATGCGGAAAACCTCGCAGCCATACACCGCGTCTTGCGACCCCAGGGTGAATTTTTTCTGGCCAGCGATATTGCCGATTATATTACCTGGTCGCTGGTTCAAATTAAGCGCCATAATGGCTTTGATTGGCCGGTCAGCTGCGCCGATGATTGGCGCGTGCCGCCGCCCGATTGGCCGGGCACGCGCTATGAGGCCAAGGCGCTGGCGGCGGGGCGCAAAGCCAGCTATTTGCGCCTCATCAAAAGCTGATAGAAAGGCTTGCACCGCCGCCTTAAATCGCTATAGTGCCGACAAATCAAAGCTGCTTTTCAAAAAAGTGGGATGGCCCTCCGGCCCCCGCTTTTTTTCTTGCCGATTGGCAAGGCACCCGAAAAGGCACCCGAAAGCGGCGTGAAAGGACATGATGGCGGTATTGCTCATGCATGAGGAAGCAAACAAGCTCGGCAATCAGGGCGCTGAAGAGACAGCATATGCGCCCGATGCGCAAGCCGGCGCGCATCTTATCGCGCCCGGTCCGGCGCGGCCCTTGCTCGATTTGGTGCAGCCGCTGGTTGAGGGGCTGGGCTTTCGGCTTTTGCGCATTCGCATGACCGGCGATGACGGCAAAATGGTGCTGCAAATCATGGCTGAAAATGATGATTTCGGTCTGACCATTGATGAATGCGAAGCCATCAGCCATGCCGTATCCGATGTGCTGGATGTCGAAAACCCGATTGCCGGTGCTTATGCGCTGGAAGTATCCTCGCCCGGCATGGGGCGGCCCTTGACGCGGCCCGTCGATTTTGAGCGCTGGGCCGGATATGAGGCCAAAATGGGCCTGAAAATAGCGGTCGATGGCCAGCGCCGGTTTCGCGGCACGCTGGACGGTTTTGTCGATGGCGAAGCGCGTCTGCGCGTGGTGTTGGACGGCTATGAGGCGCCACAAATTTTGGGCTTTGCCATGGCTGATATTGCCGAGGCGCGTCTGGTGCCCGATGAGGCGGAATTAAAGGCCAGCTTGAAAGCGGCCAAAGGAAAATAGGGTTTAACTGACGGGGCACATACGCCCCTGCCAATTTTAGGAGATGAAAATGGCCAGTGGAATTAGTGCAAATAAGCTGGAATTGCTGCAAATCGCTGATGCGGTGGCACGCGAAAAAGGCATTGAAATGGATATTGTTTTATCCGCCATGGCCGATGCCATTCAAAAAGCGGCGAAAGCGCGCTATGGGCAGGAAAATGATATTCGCGTCGATATTGACCCGAAAACCGGCGAGACCAAATTGTTGCGCGTCGTGACGGTGGTCGAGCTGGTCGAAAATGACGATACCGAAATCTCGCTGGCCATAGCGCAGCGCGACAATCCCGATGCGGCGCTGGGCGATGAGGTGATTGATGAATTACCGCCGGTTGAATTCGGCCGCATTGCCACGCAAGCGGCCAAGCAAGTGATTGTGCAGCGCGTGCGCGAAGCCGAGCGCGAGCGTCAATATGAAGAATTCAAGGACCGCGTCGGTGAGATTATCAATGGCGTCGTCAAGCGCGTTGAATATGGCAATGCGGTGCTCGACTTGGGGCGCAGCGAAGCGGTGGTGCGGCGCGATAATCTCATTCCGCGCGAAGTGTTCCGCCCCGGCGACCGCATTCGCGCTTATATTCAAAATGTGCGGCGCGAACAGCGCGGCCCGCAAGTGATATTATCGCGCACCGACCCGGCCTTTATGTCGAAACTGTTTATGCAGGAAGTGCCGGAAATTTATGATGGTGTCATTGAGGTGCGCGCCGTGGCGCGCGACCCGGGCAGCCGTGCCAAAATCGGCGTGATTTCAAATGATCCGGGCATTGATCCGGTCGGCGCTTGCGTCGGCATGCGCGGCAGCCGCGTGCAGGCCGTGGTCAATGAATTGCAAGGCGAAAAAGTCGATATTATCCCGTGGTCGCCCGACCCGGCGGCTTTTATCGTCAATGCTTTGGCTCCGGCGGAAGTCACCAAAGTTGTGCTGGACGAGGATGTGCAGCGCATTGAAGTAGTGGTGCCCGATGAGCAATTGAGCCTCGCCATTGGCCGGCGCGGTCAAAATGTGCGGCTCGCTTCGCAGCTCACCGGTTGGGATATTGATATTATGACCGAAGCGCAGGAAAGCGAGCGCCGTCAAACCGAGTTTGTCGATCGCACGGGTCTGTTCATGGAAGCGCTGGATGTCGATGAAATGATTGCCCAGCTTTTGGCGTCAGAAGGCTTTGCCACGGTTGAAGAAGTGGCCTATGTGCCGGTCGAGGAAATTACCTATATTGAGGGCTTTGACGAGGAAACCGCTCAGGAAATCCAAAATCGTGCCCGCGACCATTTGGACCGCGAAAATGAGAAGCTCGACGCGCAGCGCAAAGAAATGGGGGTCGGCGATGATTTGGCTGCTATGGAAGGTCTTACGCCTGCCATGCTGGTACGTTTGGGTGAAAATGAAATTAAATCGTTGGAAGATTTCGCCGGTTGTGTGACCGATGATTTGACCGGCTGGTTTGAGACGGTGGAACGTCGCCGTGTGCGTCAAGAAGGCATTTTGGACGGCTTCGATATGAACGCGGAAGAAGCCGAAAATATGATTATGGCGGCGCGCGTTGAGGCGGGCTGGATTACCCAAGAAGAGCTTGACCAGCAACGCGCCGAGGAAGCGGCGCGCGCGGCTGAGGAAGCGGCGGCGGCAGCGGCAGAAGAAGCCGGGGAAAGCGATGGCGGCGATGCACCCGCGCCGAGCGCGGAAAGCCCCGCCACAACCGATGCGCCCGCCGATAGTGTCGCAGAATAATGGCGGGCGAACGGAATCGTGATGATGGCAAACCCGAAAGCGCAACCGCCGGAGATACTCAGGCAATGTCATATGAGCGGTGTCCAAGATGCGGCCGCCAATATGCTACGCTTTGTTTTTGCGCCCAATGCCGATAATGGTGCCACCGGTCTTTTGACCCCTGATTTGGCCGCGAAATTGCCCGGGAAAGATATTTGGGTGGTCAATTGCAAAAGCACAGTGGCGCAATTGGTGGCGCTGCCAGACATGCGCGCGCCCGATGATTTGCCCGAACGGGTGGAAAAGCTGATGCGACAAAATTTGGCCACACTGATATCCCTGGCGCGTAAGGCGGGCAAATTGGTCAGCGGTTTTACAAAAACTGAAACGGCGCTGAAAAGCGGTACGGTTCAAACTTGGATAACAAACCAAATTAGAGCATCAATTATGGGTGAAACTTAAACTTCTTATAAAAACAGGGCTATCTGAGCATTACTGTTATCAAACTTCGCAATGTCCAAGTGATTTTAAATTAGTATAAGCACATAATAGTTGCATTGTAAGCAATAAAAGTCGAAAATTAATGACATATAGCTA
>CATDDF010000102.1 GCA_949498175.1 Alphaproteobacteria bacterium
CATCCATTGTCTTCCAACGCTCATAAGCGTCCAAACGCCAATCGAGCAGCCATTGCGGCTCTTCCTTTTTGGCCGAGATGAAACGGATAATATCTTCGCTGAGACCATTGGGAATTTTGTCGACATCAATTTCCGTGGTGAAGCCATATTTATAATGCTCACCGCCAAATTTGGCGACTTGGTCTGCCGTTTCTTTATCTATTGAGGCTTTCGCTTCGCTCATTTTCTACTCCGCTGCCAGCGCGCGTCCGGCCAGCTTGCTCCATTCATCGACCAGTTTTTCCGTGTCTTCGCGGTTGCTTTGCCAGCCGAGGCTGACGCGCAATACGCCTTCACTTACATGGGTTTCCGCCCCCATGGCAGCGAGCACATGGCTGCGCGACACCTTGCCGCTGGAACAGGCCGAACCGGCGCTCACCGCCACCCCTGCCAAATCCAACGCCATCACCAAAGTCTCTGACTTCAGTCCGCCCAACGCAAAGCAGCTGGTATTGGCGAGGCGGTCGGCATGGTTGCCGAAAATCTTCATTTGCGGCTGCACTGCCAAAAGCGCCGCTTCCATATCATCGCGCAAGTCGGCCAGATTTGCGAAATCATTAAGGTCGCGCATCACCGCTTTGGCCGCTGCCGCAAAAGCGGCAATGCCCGAGATATTTTCCGAACCGGCGCGTCGGCCCAATTCCTGCCCGCCGCCAAGCAGTTGCGGCGGCACAACCACCGCCGGACGCGTGACCAATGCACCAATGCCCATAGGTGCGCCGAGTTTGTGGCCCGACAGGCTCAGCGCATCTGCGCCAAGCGCGAAAATATCAATCGGCATTTTACCTGCCGCTTGCACGGCATCGCAAAACAGCAAACTGCCATGTGCCCGCGTCTTGGCGGCAATCTCAGCAATCGGCTGAATGACACCGGTCTCATTATTGGCCAGCATGACACAGACCAGCGCCGGCGTTTCGTCTTGCAACGCCGCATCCAACGCCGCCATATCAACCACGCCATCGGCCGTGACAGGCAAAAGCTCGACCGGCAAAACGCTTTCCTCTGCCGCCGCCAATACCGCGCTGTGCTCAATGGCGCTGACCAGAAGCCGCTTAATCTCTCCCGCCGGTGCTTGACGAAGTCCGAGCGCCAAATTGCATGCCTCGGTGCCGCCTGAAGTAAAAATCACCGTCTCGGCAGGGGCACTGACAAGCGCCGCGACATCGGCACGCGCCGCTTCAACCAGCGCACGCGCTTTGCGTCCCTCTTCATGCACTGATGAGGGATTGCCGATATCCAGCGCGGCGACCAGCGCCTCGCGCGCTTCCGCCCGCAATGGCGCGGTGGCATTATAATCGAGATAGGTGCGGCTCATTCAGCGGCCTCCAGCACTTGCGGCATACGGCCATTGACCAAATCATCAAGCGAAATCGAGTTCAAAAAAGCATGTATCGTGCCGCCGAGATGCGCCCAAAGGTCATGCGTCAGGCAGCGCCCGCTTTTCTTCAAACAACCCGCCGCCGCGCCGCAGCGCGTCACCTCTACCGGCTCATCAACCGCGCGAATGACATCGCCAATGCGAATGGCTTCCAAAGGCGCGGCCAGCAAATAACCACCCGCTTTGCCACGGCGACTTTCAACCAAACCGGCGCGTCGCAAATCACCGAATATCTGCTCCAAATAATTGAGCGAAATTTCCTGGCGTTCACTTATATCGCTCAGCGAAACCGGACCTTGTGTCCCGTTTTTCGTCAATTGCGCCAAATCGGCCATCGCCATGACCGCATATCGGCCTCTTGTCGATATTTTCATTACCCGTTAACCCCTTTTAATTATTGGGCTTTTACGAAATTTCTTGCAATTTTGTCACACATTTGGCTATCAAGAGTGCAAATTCTGTCTCGGATATAGTAATTCCGACTAAATTAGTCAAGTTTCGCGTGTGGGAGAAACAATGCCTGAAATTATTTTCAATGGCCCTGAAGGGCGTCTTGAAGGTCGCTTTACCCAAAACAAGGAAGCGGGCGCACCGATTGCATTGATTTTGCATCCGCTGCCGCAATTGGGTGGCAATATGAACAATCCCGTCGCCTATCAGCTTTATCACCAATTCGCCAATCGCGGCTTTTCGGTATTGCGCTTCAATTTTCGCGGTGTCGGGCGCAGTCAGGGGGAATTTGACGAAGGTATTGGCGAATTGTCAGATGCCGCTTCAGCCTTGGATTGGCTGCAAAGCTTGAGTGCCGATGCGCGCCAATGCTGGATTGCCGGTTATAGTTTTGGCGCTTGGATCGGCATGCAGTTGCTGATGCGCCGCCCGGAAATTTCCGGCTTTGTCTCCGTTGCGCCGCCCGCCAATTTCTATGATTTTACTTTTCTTGCTCCCTGCCCGGCCAGCGGCTTGATTGTGCATGGCGATGCCGACCGCATTGTACCGAAGGAAGACACGGTAAAATTGGTCGAACGGCTGCAAGCGCAAAAAGGCATCACCATTGACTATGAGAATATGAAGGGTGCCAATCACTTTTTCGAAAAAGATATGGACTCGCTGGACAAAACCGTCGGCACATATCTTGACCGCCGCATTGCCGAAATCGGCTAAGCCTTAAACAACACGCCGCCACTGACCGGCTCTTTCGCGCCGGTGGTTTCAGGGCGCGATAAGGGCAGCCCCGCGATGGAACGCATGGCGAGCCATGCAAAGGCCTGCGCCTCCAAGCTGTCGCCGTGCCAGCCCAATGCATCGCAATCGATAAATTCAATTTGCGTGCGCGCCCTCAGCATCTCCGACAGCGCTTTATTGTGCCGCCCACCGCCGCACATAATTACTTGGCTCGGCTGCGCCGGGCAATGTGCCAGACCGCGCATTACGGCCTCGGCGGTGAATGCGGTGAGCGTGGCCGCGCCGTCGGCATCTGAAAGTCCAGCCACGGGCGCGGCATCAAAACTCAACCGGTCGAGGGATTTTGGTGGCTTCGTATCAAAATAAGGATGCGCCATCAGCGTCGCCAACGCGGTTTCATCAACCGTGCCGCGCCTGGCCAATGCCCCGTCTTTATCATAGGGCGCGCCGGTTTTTTGCTTCACCCAATCATCGAGCAGCGCATTGGCCGGACCGGTGTCAAAAGCCAATATTGCATCATCGGCACCGAGCCATGTCAGATTACCGACCCCACCGAGATTGAGAACACCAAGCGGTCTTTCCTGCCCTGCCAAGGCGGCATGGTAAAGCGGCGCAAGCGGCGCGCCCTGCCCACCGGCAGCCATATCGGCGAGACGAAATTGCCCGACCACATCGCAATGTAAAGCTGTCGCCAGCTCTTGTCCGCTACCGATTTGCAGAGTGAAACCCTCATCGGGCCGATGGCTGACGGTCTGGCCGTGAAAGCCGATCAATGCCACCTCACCCTCGCCCAAAAATTCCCGCACCGCCGCGAGATGCGCCTGCGTCACTGCTTTTTCGGCGGCGATTAATTCAGTCGGCCAGTCAGCGCGGTTTTGCATTTTTGCCGTTGGCCAATCGGCAGCGGCATCCAGCAAAGCGCGCAACAAGCTGCGCGTCTCATCTTGATAGGGCACAAAGCCGTCACGCAACAGCCTGATATGCGCTTCACCATCGGTTTCAAGAACGGCCATATCGATACCGTCCAGCGAAGTACCACTCATCAGCCCCAAAACGGTCCTTATATTGCTCATTATCGGTCGCTCTTTCGCTCGATTTGTCACCTTGATTTATTCAGGAGCTTTGCGTAACAGTTTGCACCATGGACTATACATCAGAATTTCTGAAAACACTCAACGCGCGCGGCTATATTGCCCAATGCACAGATGACAAAGCATTGGACGCGGCGACCAATGACGGCATCATCACCGGCTATATCGGTTATGACTGCACCGCGCCGTCTTTGCATGTCGGCAATTTGATTTCCATTCTCATGCTGCGTCACTTGCAGCAAGCCGGTCATCGCCCGATCGTGGTGATTGGCGGCGGCACGACGAAAGTCGGAGACCCCTCGGGCAAAGATGAGAGCCGCCAGCTTTTGACGCAGGATAAAATTGACGAAAACAAAAAAACCATTCGCGCCACTTTTGAGCGCTTTTTGACCTTTGGCGACGGCCCGACCGATGCCATTATGGTTGATAATGATGAGTGGCTTTCCGACCTGAATTATATTGAATTTCTGCGCGACTATGGCCGCCACTTCTCGGTCAATCGCATGATGAGCTTTGACAGCGTCAAGCTGCGCCTTGATCGGGAGCAACCGCTCAGCTTCCTCGAATTCAACTATATGATTTTGCAGGCTTATGATTTCCTCGAACTGAACCGGCGCTATGATTGCACTTTGCAAATGGGCGGCAGCGACCAATGGGGCAATATTGTCAATGGCATTGAGCTGACGCGACGCTGTGACCAGAACTCGGTTTTCGGCCTGACAACGAATTTGCTTACAACCTCGTCGGGCGCAAAAATGGGCAAAACGGCGCAGGGCGCGGTTTGGCTCAATGACGATATGCTGCCCGCCTATGATTATTGGCAGTTTTGGCGCAATACGGAGGATGCCGATGTCGGTCGTTTCCTGCGCCTGTTCACCGAATTGCCGCTCGATGAAATCAGCCGCCTTGAAAAACTTGAAGGGGCTGAATTGAACGACGCCAAAAAAATTCTCGCGACAGAAGCCACCGCCATGTGCCACGGCCGCGACGCGGCGGAAAAAGCCGAAGCAACGGCACGCGACACTTTTGAAGGCGGCGGCACCAGCGCCGATTTACCAAGCGTCGCTATTGAAGCAAAGCAACTGGCTAAAGGCTTGGGTCTGCTGGAGGCATTCGTAATTGCCGGTCTCGCCAAATCAAATGGTGAAGCACGTCGTTTGGTGCAGGGCGGCGGCGCGAAAGTGAATGACACGGCGCAAGATGATACGACCGCCACGCTCACCGAAGCCGATGTGCAGGACGGCACGATTAAATTATCATTCGGCAAAAAACGCCACGTGCTGCTGCGTCCGTAAATTATTGCGTCAAGTCAGGTTCGTCCAATTCCGGCAATTCTTTGTTTTCACCATCGCCAAGCCCGATACCGATTTCAAAAACGCGGCGCAAAAACCCGGGCGTCAAAACCGATAGCGGATTGACCAAAACATTGGCTTTGCCTGACTCACCGGCAACGCGATAACCGATGCCGACAATACCTTCGCCCCGGCGACCGGATAGAATGCGACCGACAATCGGAATTTTTCCGAAAAACGAATTGAGCGTATAGGCCGGCACAACCGTGCCGCCAATATCCACATCACCTGAGCCGATATCATAATCGCCCTGCAAAGTAATGCCGACCGCCGCGCCGTGCATGCGCCCTTTTTCGATGGTGAGGCGACCATTGCCGAAGGAAAAATTACCTTGTGCTTTTTCAAATTTAATGCCGTCACCCGACAGTGTGTCAGCGATGCCGCGCAAGGATGCCAACGACACAATAGAAGCAAGCACAGGCACATTGCGGGCGCGAAAGCCGGTCATGGTAATACGGCCATTCAGGGCGCGCTCAGAGCCATCAATCGTGCGCCCGTTATCGTAAATCTTGCCCTGCGCAACAAGCGACCCGCCATAGAGTTCATCAACCCAATCAAGCATGCGAAACAGATTTCCCGCGCGCTCGGTCTGCACGAAAAAATTGCGGCGGAATATGGTGTCGCGTTCAATCTGCATCAGCATATCCGTGCCATCGTTAAACACGCCTTGAAAAGCCAGTTTTTCATGTAACCCTTTTTCACGCACCACCCGCAACCGCGCGGCATCCATGCTTACCTTATTGGCACCGACAAGTTGATTTGCCTGCATTTCCATCACCGCCTCATCACCGAGAAACGGCAATATCTCAAACGGCGATGGTGCCAATTTCACATTACGATTGCCGCCGTAAAACAGGCGGCTCACATCCAGCCGGTCGGCGGTCAGCGTAACCAATCTTTTATTTTCAACGGTTTTTACGTCGATTTTAAGATTTCGGTCGCGCCCCAATGACCATGGCTTCATGTCGAGATCGGTCAAAAGCGGGCCGTCAAATTGCATGGCAACGCGCAGTGGTTTTTGCTCAGGCAAGTTCAGCCGTGTGCGAATTTCAGAAATTCTGCCATTTTCATCATTCTCAACCACCGCTTCAATATTGCCGGCCATATTGGCAGGTTTTTCAAAACCCAAAGGCTGCAAAGTAAATTTCGCCGGTTTCAAATCGACGAAAACACGATAATTATTCGGCTTGGTAATCGGCCCGTTAATCAGGAGATTAACATGCGGATTACCCTCAAGGCGCGTGGCTGCCCAGCCCTGTCCCAAATCGGCAATACTTTGCGGCGAGAAGTAGCCATGAACGGCCATGCGCGCCTCTTCAGCGCGGGCCGCAGCAAATGGCTGTTGCCATGAAAAACCACCATCAACACCATTGGCTTCAACGCGCCCCATGGCCGACAGCCCGTCATTATTAAGCGATATATAGCCACGCCCCTTGCCGATTTTGAACGGCCCCAGCACGCCGGCAATATCGAGATTCTGCGTTTCAGCCTCGACTTGATATGTCAATTTGCGCTGCGCCGGCGGCGCGAATACGGGAATTTTCAATGCAACATCGGCACGCGCATCGCCCAGCAACCGGTCAGTGTCAAAATTCAGGCGCCGTAAAGCATTTAGCGGCGGCCGATTGATGGCGCGGAGAATATCGCGCGTGACCCCACCGCCGGAAAAATCAATATTGGCTGCCTGCAACCGGTCGCGATAATTCGGTGTAAAAAACCGCACTTTCTCTACAATCACGGTCGAGCTATCGCCATTTCCAGTCGGAAGTTTAATCTCGCCGCCTTTACCTTTAACTTCCATCGAACTGCCGCGCAGCATGAGCCGCGCTTGCGTGTCTTCTAATATCGGCAAATGCGACAAATAGCGGACGCCGATATTTTCAAAGTCGAGGTCAAGCAGCATGGCATCTTCACGCATGGGATCGGTTTTTTTGCGACGGGTGAAATCTTGCAGGCTGGCATTTATGGAAAGCGACCCATTGCGCAACTTGCCACCGACAAGGTTGGCCTCCACCCATTTGCGGCCATTGGGCGAAACGGTAAGCGGCCATAGTGCCTCTGTGCCTTCGCGGGTCATACTGCCGAAATCGCCGGTCAAATCAAAATGAGGATTGCGCCCAACCAGCGTGATTATACCCGAAGCTTTGGCCATGCCGAAATTATGCTCCAATTCCAGCGTATCGATTTCAATTGCATCTTTGGCAAAGTCATAAACGCCATTAAGACGCGCGCGGGAAATGTTGAGCGTCTGCTTTAAATATCGCGGCAATTCGACACTCGCGCCGTTTCCGTCCATTGAAAAATTGAGTGTCGCCAGCCGATCGGATTGATTGAACCGATAGTCAGCTTTACCGGTCAGTTGTCCGGCAACACCGGCAACATTAAATCGCACATCGCGCACGTTGATTTGCCGTTCAGTAAAATCAATCTCGGCTCCGGCCACCAATTCGCGCACATCCAGTCGCGCACCGGTCAATTGCACCAGGCCGGGGTCAACAAATAGGTCAACGGTTCCGTCTTCCGGCTGTCCGCCTATGGCAAAATTGACATTCATCATCGCCGTTACGGGCAGTTGAATACCGCGCAAAGGGGCCAACAGATTGCTGAAACGGCCAATATCGCGCGGGTCGAGTCGACTCAGCGCAATTTCGGCTTGGCCACTGCCATCAGTTCCGATTTCAGCCGTGCCGACAATCGAGCTCAAATCATTTTGTTGCCCATATTCAATTTGCACACTGACGGAGAGCCGATTGCCGCGTCGCATCATCAGTAAATGTGAGCCATTGCTCTGTGCCTTGCCATCGGCTTGAACGCGAAAATCGCGCACACCGACCTCAGTGATATATTGTAGAGTGTCAATTTGACTGCCGCCTGAAGGTAAAAACAGGCTGGTGGCAGCCGGTAAATCATTGACCCGCGTCGGCATTAAAGTCAGCTTTTCAACAATGGCCTTTGACAGGGCAAGGCGGCCATCCTCCCAAAAGGCAGGGCCACTCAATTCAATATAAATACCCTCTGCCAAAAGTCCGGCATCCGCCGCTTCGCGAATTCTCAGATCACCAATCGACAAGGCAAAGAAATTATTTTCCGATGACCAACCAAGTCGCCCCTCATTGATATCGACCGAACCTTCCGGCACCAAAGTTGTCAAAACAACACTAAGCGGCTGAGCGAGAAAGCCAAAAGGCAGTCCAAAGGCGCGGATAACTCCATAAAAAAGCACCGCAATCATCGCCAATAAGATGATGCTTCCCGAAATAATCCGCAGCAAACGCTTCATCGATGAACCTTGTCTATCCCCGAGCTAACTCTGTGACCGAGGAACTTGACAAAATCAAGGCAAAGGCCACACTTACCCTGATTGTTTATGCCAGAGTCTGCGTTTTGGCGCATCTCTAATATCGGAGCTATTATGGCAAAAGAACTGAAAATCGGCGATGCCGCCCCTTCTTTCTCGCTTCCTGCCAATGGCGGTCGCACGGTCAGTCTGACTGATTATACCAAACGCAAATTGGTTATTTACTTTTACCCGAAAGACAACACGCCGGGCTGCACGACCGAGGCGATTGATTTCACCGCTGCCATAAAGGATTTCGACAAAGCCAATACCGATATTGTCGGTGTGTCGGCTGATAGCGTCAAAAAACATGAAAACTTTGTCGAGAAACACAATCTCGGCATTACGCTTTTATCCGATGAACAACAAGATATGCTTAACGCTTACGGTGTCTGGGTCGAAAAGAACATGTATGGGCGCAAATTTATGGGGATTGAGCGAGCAACCTTCCTCATCGACGCAGACGGCAAAATTGAACAGATTTGGCGAAAAGTAAAAGTTAAAGGCCATGTCGAAGCTGTTTTGGAGGCCGTGCGTGGCTGATAAAAGCAGTTTAGCAGTCGCCTGTCGTTCTGTTCTGACCAGTGAAAACCCCCGGGAAAAAGCCGCAATGGCGCGGCGCGTAACCGAAGATTGGCGAAACGGCAAATTGCGACGTGACCGCCAAGCGCCCACCGATTGGCCGGACCGTCCAGCGCGCCCCCCGCAGCCCGAATTACTGCCGCCGCGCGACATGCCGCGCCGCAAAATGAGCCGTGCAAATGGCCGCAAAGCGCAACTGCATGCCCTGGCACATATTGAATTAAACGCCATTGATCTCGCTTTTGACCTGATAGGCCGTTTTATCGATGCACCGCTGGAAAATGATTTCATTTCCGATTGGATGAAAGTCGGCGCAGATGAGGCGCGGCATTTCCTCATGCTGGACGAGCGTTTGGCTGAATTGGACACGCAATATGGCGATTTACCGGCGCATGACGGGCTTTGGCAAGCTGCCTTTGACACGCGACATAATTTACTGGCGCGACTTTGCATTGTTCCTTTGGTGCTTGAGGCGCGCGGTCTGGACGTGACCCCGACCATGATGGAAAAATTTCAACGCGCCGGTGACGAAAAAAGCGCAAAAATGCTTTCCATCATTTATGAAGATGAGAAAACCCACGTTTTTGCCGGCAGCAAATGGTTTATGCGGCTTTGCGAAGATCGCAATCTTGACCCTGCCGCATGCTTTCGCGAACAGTTGAAAACGCATTTTGGCGGTGCGTTGAAACCACCTTTCAATGTCGCGGCGCGCGACGAGGCGGGACTGCCGCGTCATTTTTACGCCGAGGCCGGTTAAAGCCTTGCTTTAAATACAACTTATCGCTTGCAAATACCCCTCATTTTTGAGACATAAAAGCCTGAATTCGGGAGAGGGCTCATGAACAGCTTGCTAGAAAAGTTTCGCGAGTTTTTCGCAGAGCGGCAGATTTATGTTCGCAAGAATGGCAGCGTCACTTTTGTGCCGCTTTCAAGCCGTTCTTTGATTGCTTTGACCTTCCTTTCTGTCATGGTTACGGGCTGGGTCGGCTATGCCTCCGTGCATGTGATTTTCAATAACGGGCTTGGCGCGCAACGCGAGCAAGAAGTGCGTGAAATGCAATTGGCCTATGAGAATGAGCTTAATCGTTTGCGCCTTTCTTATGATGATTTGAACGCACAGCTTGTTTTGACGCGCGATTGGTTTTCCGAAACAACTGATAATCTGGAAAAGCGCCATAATGATCTGACTCTGGTGTTTGAACAGCACGCCGCCATTTCCGACGAATTGCGAAAAATGCAAGTCTCGTTCTCCAGCATTGCCAAGTCAAACCAACGCAATCGCAACAAAACCGAATTGGTGGCGCGCGAGCGCTCCGGCCAAGAAGACCGATTGGAAAGCCGCACTGTCGCTGCCGCCAATGAAGAGCAGGAAATCACTCTGGCGAGCAATAAAATCGACATGCAGAAAAACAAAACCATGCCGCATCTGTCAGAAAGTGTTTATGAGCGGGTAACATCGCTCGAATTGCGTCAGAAAGACTTGCTGGATGCGCTGGAGGAGAAAATCGATCTTCGTATTGCTGAATTTGAGGGCGTGATTAACGGTACGGAAATTCTTGAACCCGAGACCTTTATGGCTCAGGTTTTGCCGGAAGATGACCGCGCTATGGGTGGTCCGTATATTCCGCTCTCAGAAAGCAAGCCCGGCATCAACTCCGAACTGCATCGCCAGCTTTACCGTATTTCCAACAATCTTGAGCGCTTGGAAAATCTCAGTACGGCGGTGACCAAAATCCCGCTTTCCCTGCCAATACATGATTATCGCGTAACCAGCGGCTTCGGTCCGCGCCTTGACCCGTTCAAAAAGCGCGCCGCTTTTCACGCTGGTGTCGATTTCGGCACGGCTACGGGCACACCCGTTTATGCGACACTATCGGGCACGGTAACGCGCTCGGGCTATAAGGGTCCTTATGGGCTTGTCGTAGAGATTGACCATGGAAACGGCTTCCGCTCACGTTATGGACATTTGGCACGCAGCCGTGTCCGCCGAGGTCAAGCGGTTGAGTTTCAACAACATATTGCCGATGCAGGAAATAGCGGGCGCAGCACAGGCCCGCACTTGCACTATGAAGTTTGGTATGAAGGCAAGGTGCGTGACCCACTTGCCTTTCTTGATGCGGGTAAACAAATTTTCAATATTGCCGAAACCATTTCTCAAGAGGCGAGATAAAGATGAAAGCCACGGTAACGGAAAAAAACAAAAGCAAATCTGCGCCCTCCATTCTGAGCCACGACATGCATGTGGTCGGCAAAATTTTTTCGACCGGCGATATTCAAATCGAGGGTCGCCTTGATGGTGATCTGCGCTCGCATGCCGTGACCATTGGCGAGAAAGCTGTTGTATCGGGCGAAGTAGCGGGTGATACGGTAACCGTTTTCGGTCAAGTAAAAGGGACAATCCGCGCCCGTCAGGTTTATCTTTGCGCGACCAGCAAAGTGACCGGCGATGTTTTCAATGAAGCACTGGCAATTGAAACCGGCGCGCAATTAAACGGAGCCGTAAACCGCGAAAAAGAACCGCTTAAAAATGCTGCGATTAAAATCGTCAGCGATGAAGACGGTACGGTTGCCTCAAAAACTTAGTCAATATCGGCGATTTCGGCATCGCCTTCGCCACTGACACGCTGCGCCAGAGCCGCTTCCATAAAATCATCCAGCGCACCATCCAAAACGGCACTCGGATTACCGCTCTCAATGCCGGTGCGCAAATCTTTGACCATTTGATAGGGCTGCAAAACATAAGAACGAATTTGATGCCCCCAACCGATTTCAGTCTTCTGGTCGGCATTGGCATTGGCTTCTTCCTCACGACGCTGCAATTCAAGCTCATATAGCCGCGCGCGCAACATGGCCCACGCCGTAGCGCGATTTTTATGCTGCGAACGTTCATTCTGACATTGCACGACAATATTGGTCGGCAAATGCGTAATACGAACGGCACTGTCGGTCGTATTGACGTGCTGGCCACCCGCCCCTGACGCACGGAACGTATCGATCCGCACATCGGCTTCCGAGACATCGATTTCAATCGCGTCATCAACTACCGGATAGCACCAAACGCTGGCAAAGCTGGTATGGCGACGCGCATTGCTGTCAAACGGCGAAATGCGCACCAGCCGATGCACGCCGCTTTCGGTTTTCGCCCAGCCATAGGCATTATGCCCTTTTATCTCAATGGTCGCCGATTTAATGCCCGCTTCGTCGCCGCTTGTCTGTTCGATAATTGAGACCTTATAGCCCTTCTTCTCAGCCCAACGCATATACATGCGCTGCAACATGCTGGCCCAGTCTTGACTTTCCGTGCCACCGGCGCCGGCGTGCACTTCCAGATAGGCGTCATTGCTGTCGGCTTCGCCCGAAAGCAAGGTTTCCACTTCCATGCGATCTGCCTCGGCGGCCAGCGCCGCAAGCGCTGCTTCGCTTTCAGCCACTATATCACCATCGCCCTCAGCTTCGCCAAGTTCGATAAGCTCACTATGCTCATTCATCTGATGCTCAAGCCGCTGACAAGCCTTAATGGCATTTTCAAGCCGCGTGCGTTCTTGCATTTTGGCCTGTGCCGCTTGCGGGTCATCCCACAGCTTCGGATCTTCGGCGAGCTTGTTCAGCGCGTCCAATTGTTCAAGCGCGTTGTCCCAGTCAAAGATGCCTCCGGAGCAAAACCAATGACTGTTTGATGCTGTTTGCAAAATCCGAGATTTCTGATCGCATTGCGGACTCCTTAACGAGGCGGAAATCTAACCAAGGAAAAGGATTTAGTAAAGACCGCCCGTGCCAGCGCCCACCGTCTCCGTATTGACCGCCGGTCGTTGTTTGACACCATTGCCGCTCGTGCCGCCGCGTACAATCATTTGCTTGCCATTACGGGTCGGCTCGGTGCCCAATTTGAAGGCTTCCAAAATCACCGTCTCATCATCGGGACGCGCCAGCTTGCCGGTCTTGGCATTAATGCGCACCAAATTAACCCGGGGCGGCACGCGGAATGGCGGCGTTGCCATATCGGTCAGTGCCTGCTCCATGAATTCCTTGAATATGGGCGCGGCCACACGGCCACCGCTTTCACCCTTGCCAAGCGGGCGATTATCATCATAGCCGACATAAACCCCGGCCACCAAATCGGCCGAGAAGCCGACAAACCAAGCATCGCGACTGTCATTTGTCGTTCCGGTTTTACCGGCCAGCGGCTTGCCAATGGTTGAAATACGACGCCCCGTGCCGCGAGTCACTGCACCTTCAAGCATCGAGACAACTTGGTAGGCAGTCTGCGGTGACAGCACTTGTTCACGCGCATCGGGCAAATCGGGGGCGACTTGCGCATCGAACATCTCAACATTGCAGCCAATGCAATCGCGTTCATCTTTTCGGAACAGGGTTTTGCCATATCGGTCTTGCACACGGTCGATGAAAATCGGTTCAACCCGTTTGCCTCCGTTAACCAGCATGGCGTAAGCCGTGGTCAGGCGCATGAGCGAGGTCTCCCCTGCCCCCAAAGCCATCGCCAAAACGCGCGGCATGGTGCGGTTAATGTTAAAGCGCTTGGCATAATCGGTAATTTTCCGCATACCGATTTCTTGCGCCATGCGAATGGTCATCAAATTGCGGCTTTTCTCCATGCCGAGACGCAAAGTTGAAAGGCCGTAAAAACGCCGCGCATAGTTTTCCGGCTTCCATAATCCCTGATCCTTGCCCTGCTCCATAACAAAGGGCGCATCGAGCACCAAACTGGCGGGGGTGAAGCCGCTATCCAAAGCGGCGGCATAAACGAAAGGTTTGAAAGCCGAGCCCGGCTGGCGGCTGGCTTGCGTGGCGCGGTTAAACTCGCTGGCCGAGAAACTATAGCCGCCGGTCATGGCCAACACGCGGCCGGTATGCGGGTCAAGCGCCACCATCGCGCCATTGACTTCGGGAAGCTGCTTCAACTCATAGATTTCGTCATCCGATTTTTGGCTAACCCAGACAACATCACCGGCCTTCAGCACTTGCGCCATGCGCTTGATGCGCGGCCCTTTAATCTTATATCCGTTTTCCGGTGACGGTTTGGCGCGTGCCCATGTAACACCCGCCAAATCAATAATGCCCAGATCGACGCGGTCTTCAAAGCTGCGGGCGCGTGTCATACGGGGACGAAGGCCGATATTGGCACGGTTTTCTTCCTCATCAACCGACAACACAATAGCCAGACGCCAAGGCGCCAAATCGGTTGGAATCTCAAATTCGGTGAGCTGCTCCCACCATGCTTCCAATGTCTCCAATTCAGCCACCGGCCCGCGATAACCCTGCCGCCGGTCATATTCTTCAATGCCATTGCGCAGTGCGCGCTGCGCCAGTTTTTGGAAATCCGTATTCAGCGTGGTGCGAATGGACAAGCCGCCGCCATAAAGCTGACGTTCACCATAAAGCGCGTAAACCTCGCGCCGCACTTCCTCAACAAAATATTCGGCATTAAAGCGGCGCAAACTGGCGGGGCGGTCGGCCACCACCAAATCTTGCGCAGCGGCGGCGCGTGCTTGCATATCGGTAATATAGCCGTTTTCGCGCATTCGTCCGATGACCCAATTGCGGCGCGCAATGGCGCGCGCGCGTTTGCGAAACGGGTGATAATTATTGGGCGCTTTCGGTAAGGCCGCCAGATAGGCCGCCTCAGCGACCGTCAAATCGGTTAACGGTTTGTCAAAATAATTCAGCGCCGCAGCGGCCACGCCATAGCTGCCGAGACCGAGATAAATTTCATTTAAATATAGCTCAAGCAATTGCTCTTTGGTGAAAGTGCGCTCCAGCCGCAAAGCCAATACGGCCTCTTTCAATTTACGCTCCAGCGTAACATCGCTGCTCAGCAAAAAGTTTTTCGCCACTTGCTGCGTAATGGTCGAAGCGCCTTCCAGCCGTCGGCCGGTTACCACATTGACGACATTGGCAAATACGGCACGCACAATACCCATAAAATCAATGCCTACATGATCATAGAAATTTTTGTCTTCAGCCGCCAGAAACGCATCAATCAAATGTTTAGGAGCGGTATCAATGGGCACGAAAATCCGTCGCTCTTGGGCATATTCGGCGATTAAGCTGCCATTACCGGCATGGGCGCGGCTCATGACGGGCGGCGTGTAATTGGCCAAATGCTCATAATTAGGCAGGCCGGTATTGATGCGCCACAGCACCAGCACAAAAGCAAAAAGCCCTATCGCCCCCAGCGTTACCAAAACGCCGGCCATATTGCCCAAAAACTTCATCAACGAACCCTTTCAGCCCGATAAATGTCTGATAAATGAGGCCGCACTATGGCAGGTCGGCGGAAAAAATCCAGCCCTGTTTGGCGCTCATTGCCTGAGCGCGGCAACACGGCTGGAGCGAAAGAATCCGTCAACTGATTTGACCAGCGCACCGGCGACCTTACGCCGCCACGAAGCGGTTAAAAGCTGTTGTTCATCGCTGCGATTAGTCAAAAAGCCCAATTCAATCAGAACTGATGGTACGTCAGGCGCTTTCAGCACGCGAAAACCGGCAAAGCGATGGGTGCGGTCAAGCAACCGCGTTTTGCCGCGCGCATTATCAACTACCAAATTGGCGAACTTGACCGACAGGTTTTTTGTCTCGCGTTGCGCCAAATCAATCAGAATATTTGCTACTTCAGCCGGCTGATCGCCAAAATCAATGCCGGCGATAATGTCGGACTGGTTTTCCTTTTTGGCCAATGCCGCCGCTTCTTTATCCGATGCGGTTTCCGACAAAGTATAAATCGACATGCCGCGCACGTTTTTTCGCTTAATGGCATCAGCATGAATGGAAATAAACAAATCGGCATTATGCTTGCGAGCGATACTCACACGCTGGCGCAGCGGAATGTAAATATCGCGATTGCGCGTCAGATAAACCTTGTATTTTCCTGTCGCCCGCAATTGTTTGGCCAATTCGCGCGTGAAAGCCAAGGTAACGCTTTTTTCGCGCGCCTTGCGCCCCAGCGCACCCGGGTCAACGCCGCCATGCCCGGCATCCAGCACAATCACCGGCTTACTGTTGGCTTGCCGTCGCGGCTTGGGCGTGAAGGGCTCGGGCGCCGGTCTGGCTTTTTGCGCCGAACGTTTTGCGGCTCGGTCTTTTGCCACTTGTTCGGCAAATGCTTTGCTGTCGGTTTTTACCAAATCAACAACCAGACGATGCGGCAAACCGGATGATGGCGGTAGCATAAAGCTTTTGGCCACTTTCACCGGCCCCTTGGCGTCTATCACCAATCGGCTTTTATCGGCGGTGAACTGGCCAAAGCGCAGCTTTTGCACCAAACCACTGGCAGCCGGCTGTTTAGATGGCCATTCCAGCGACGGCAAGTCGACAACTACACGACGTGGACGGTCGAGCAGAAAAATATCGAAATCAACTTTTGATTGCAGATCGAGCACGATACGGGTGCGTTCCTCGCTGACGCCGAGGCGTATATCTTTCACCGATTCTGCAAAAGCAGGCACTAAAGTGCCGGCGAGTAAAAGCACGGCAAGCAAAAGTCTTTTCATTATTGCCGAAAGACCGTTCATGATTGTCATTTTTCTCCTTGCGGCAAACGACTCACTTTCATGCGCCAAACATAGCAATTTCATACAATAAAAGCGACTTTCTCAATAAAATCATTTGTTTTCATATATTTAAGATATTCCCAATATGCCTTGCAATCAGCGCCACTGCCCTATAAATTCATGTCCGATATTTCAGGCGATGCGCTTCCGAAGGCCATAACGGAGCCGGTAGCGATTGCTGCAGACCATATCGAAGACTTTATCCGAATTGAATTTCGGAGACGAAACCATTTTTGAGGACAATAAAGTGACCGTCATCAGACAAAATACGACAGTCAATAACGCGGCCGACATGATGGCCGGGCGGTTGTCCTTTTCACCCTTAAACATACGCCGAGCCAAGCGCCAAACGCTGAATGAGCCGATTGCTCATCGCTCGGCGGGAGCTTTTTATGACCAAGAACATGCTAATCGATGCCATCCACCCGGAGGAAACGCGGGTGGTTGTGACCGACCACAATCAAATTCACGAATTCGATTTCGAGTCGCAATCCAAGGCGCCGCTTCGCGGTAATATTTACCTTGCCAAAATCACCCGCGTAGAGCCGTCTTTGCAGGCAGCTTTTGTGGAATATGGCGGCAATCGCCACGGCTTTCTCGCCTTTAACGAGATTCATCCCGACTATTACCAAATTCCTGTCGGTGACCGCGAGGAATTGCTGAAAGAACAGGCTGAAGAAGACCGCTCACAAGCCGAAAGCGATGACGACCAAATTGAGGCCGACGAAGACACCGGTGGCGATGATGATGACGCCGCCTCCGGCGCAGTCTCTGATATTGGCGGCGACGCCCATGAGGAAGCCTCACCGGCGATAAACACCCGCGCCTTGCATCGCAAATATAAAATTCAGGAAGTCATCAAACGCCGCCAAATTATTCTTGTGCAAGTCATGAAAGAAGAGCGTGGCAATAAGGGCGCAGCGCTGACCACTTATTTATCGCTGGCCGGTCGCTATTGCGTGCTTATGCCCAATACCGCCCGTGGCGGAGGCATTTCTCGAAAAATCAATAATGGCACTGACCGCAAAAAGCTGAAAACAATCGTCAGCAAATTGGATGTGCAGGACGGCATGGGTTTGATTGTTCGCACCGCCGGTGCGCAGCGCACTTTGACCGAAATTCGCCGCGATTTCACTTATCTCACCCGTTTGTGGGAAGAAGTGCGCGAGAAAACCGTCAGCTCGACCGCGCCGACACTGGTTTATGAAGAAGGCAATCTTATCCGCCGCTGTATTCGCGACCTTTACTCAAAAGAATTTGACCAAGTCGTTATTGACGGAGCAGACAGCTATAAGGAAGCCAAAAATTACATGAAGCTGCTCATGCCGAGCCATGCGCGCAAGGTCAAGCAGCACGCCGGTGACGCCCCCTTGTTTAAGGAACATGGCGTGGAAGACAAGCTGGCTGCCATGTTCAACCCTGTCGTCGTTTTGCCGTCCGGCGGCTATTTGGTCATCAACCCGACCGAGGCGCTGGTCTCGATTGATGTGAACTCCGGCAAATCAACACGCGAGCAATCGGTTGAGAAAACCGCACTGGCAACGAATTTGGAAGCGGCCGTTGAGGTAGCGCGCCAAGCACGTTTGCGCGATCTCGCCGGTTTGCTGGTCATTGACTTCATCGACATGGACGAAAACCGCAATAATCGGGCTGTTGAACGCAAGATGAAGGAAGCGTTGAAAGCCGACCGCGCCCGTATTCAAGTCGGCCGTATCAGCAGTTTCGGCCTGATGGAAATGTCACGCCAACGCATGCGCGCAGGCGTGTTGGAAGGCTCCAGCGAAAACTGCGAGCATTGTAACGGGTCCGGAATGGTGCGCTCGGTGGAAAGCCGCGCGCTTCATGTATTGCGCCAAATTGACGAAAACGCCGGTAAATTCACCGAAGGCGAATTGACCGTGCACTTGCCGCAAGATGTGGCGATTTATCTACTCAATAATAAACGCGCACAGTTACATGAAATCGAGAGCCGCACCGGCGTAAACATTGCTGTCGAAATCGACACCGAACTGAATGCAATGGAAATGTCCATTACCTTACCGGATAATTCGGAAGCGGGTGGCGTGTCGCGCATGGAAGGTGATCCGGCCGCAGCTGCTGAAGAGAACGGCGGCAAACGTCGTCGTCGCCGTCGCGGTGGACGCAATCGCCGTCGCGGCCAAAATGAGGAAAACGGCTCCGATGATGCCGATAGTGAAATCGCGGCTGAAGCCGATAGCGATAGCGATGAAGCGACAGAAGTTACCGCCGATGACGAAACCGGCGATGATGAAGAAAAGCCGAAACGCCGTCGTCGCCGTGGCCGGCGCGGCGGACGCAATCGCCGTCGAAGCGCCAGCGCGGCTGAGAATGACGAGAACCATGATGGTGCCGAAACCGACAGCGAGACAGAGGGCGAAGAAGTAAAACCCGAAAAAATCATCATAGAGGTGTCGGGCAAGGATGACAGCGAAGAAGGCGCATCTGTGGAGACCATGAATGAAGATGGTGCGTCGGAAATTACCGAATCCGAGAGCGATGAACCCGAAATGGTTGTCGAGGCCGCCGAAGAAAAAGCCCCGCGACGCTCCGGCTGGTGGCGAAAATAGTCAAATTTAAGCCGTAATTTATTGGCAGTCTGGAGGCATGATGCAACACCTCAGACGATTTTGGGCATTTTTCTGGCTTCTGGGTCTGGCGGTATTGCCACTGCCCACGCAAGCACAAGGGCTTGTGCGCGACGCCGAAATAGAATTGCTGATGCGCGATTACAGCCTGCCTTTGTTTCGCGCAGCCGGACTTGAGCCCGAGCGGGTCGGCATTTCTTTGATTAATGACCGCAATCTCAATGCTTTTGTCACCAATGGGCAGAATATCTATGTTCACACCGGACTGATTTTGGAGGCCGAAGAGCCGAATATGGTTATCGGCGTGCTGGCGCATGAGATTGGCCACATCACCGGCGGACATTTGGCGCGCGGTGCTCAAGCTGCATCAACGGCGCAACGCCCAGCACTTATTGCTACCATTTTGGGCATGGGCTCTATTTTGGCGGGTGCCGGTGATTTGGGGTTGGCGCTCATCACCGGCGGTCAGCAATTGGCCGTTCGAAATTTTCTGTCTTACAGCCGCGGTCAGGAGGCCGCTGCCGATGTTACCGCGTTACAATTATTGGAGGCCACAGAGCAATCTGCCGAAGGCATTATCGACATGATGGACTCCCTGGCCAATCAGGAAATCTTGAGCGAAGCCTATCAAGACCCCTATGCACGCTCGCACCCGATGTCGCGCGACCGCGTCAAAGCCTATCGCAACGGGGCCCGCAATTCGCCGTTCAAAGACGCGCGCGACCCCGATGAGCTGATTTTTCGTCACAAAATGGCACAAGCAAAAATTTACGGCTTTCTCGACCCGCCGCGAACCACTTTGCGCCGCTATGGCAACCAAACCTCGCAACCGGCGCGCTATGCCCGCGCCATTGCCTATTTTCGTGAAGGCTCTCGCGACAAGGCGCTGCGCGAATTGACTGGCTTGATTGCTGAAATGCCCGACAATCCCTGGTTGCATGAGCTTGAAGGACAAATTTATTTCGAAACAGGGCTGGCCGCGAAAGGTATCGCTCCCTATCAGAAAGCCCTTGCACTGCGTCCCGATGAACCTTTATTGCTTATCGGGCTCGCATCCTGCTTATTGGGCAAGGGTGCGAATGGCGGCGCGGCCAATCAGGCCGTCAATCAAAAAGCTATCGGTTATTTGCGCGCCGCCTTGCGTCTCGACCCGCTGAACGGGCCGGCCTATTTGCAAATGTCGAAAGGCTACGGGCAGCTTGGTGAAACGGCATTAGCCCAATGGGCCCTGGCTGAATACTATGCTGCCGCAGGTCGCAAAGAAGCGCGGCGCTATGCTGAGAGGGCCATTAAAGGGCTGGCTAAAGACTCGGTTGAATATATTCGCGCTGTTGATATTTTGAGTTCCATCGAGCGTTGAGAGAGGAAGCATGATGCGTAAGTTTTTTATCGGATTGGCAGTCGTGCTGGCCTTCGGCCTCGTCGACGGGACGGCGCATGCTCTGAGCGAAGATGACAAGAAACAAATCGATAAGCAGATCGAAGATTTCTTCATGCGCAACCCTGAAAAACTGGAGCAAGCGCTCGATAATATGCAGGTCTATTTGACTGCCCGCGCCGAGCGGCAGCGCGCAGAAGCGCTGAGCAATAATGCCGAAAATCTCTATCGCAATGCGGCCGACTATTCTATGGGGCCGGAAAATGCGCCCATCACTATTGTCGAGTTTTTCGATTATAATTGCGGCTATTGCAAGCGCAGCTTCGCGCCACTGATGGAGGTGCTGGAGGAAAACAAAGATGTGCGCCTTGTTTTCAAGGAATATCCAATTCTGGGCGAAGCGTCTTATCTGGCTTCAAGTGCCGCTTTGGCGATAAATGATAAAATGAAATATCTGACCTATCACAGTAAGCTGATGACGCATCAGGGCCGCATTTCACAATCAGTGATTGAGAAGACATTGTCGGATATGAAATTACCACCGCAAAAACTACAATCCGACGCGCGCAGCGACAAATATGTGTTACAGCTGGCGGCGACACGCCAATTGGCCGATGCAATTGGCGTAAACGGTACACCGGCATTTGTCATTAACGGCACCTTGTTTCCGGGCGCATTGGATAAGGCCGAACTGACACAAGCGATAAAAAGCGCGCGCGCTGATTTGAAAGCTAAATAAGCCCGCCAAGCGGGGAACTGGGATCGGCATAAAGTCGCTTCGCCATGCGCCCTGCCACATAGGCCTGCCGCCCCGCAATCACCGCATTTTTCATGGCTTCAGCCATAACGATAGGGTTCTTGGCTTCAGCAATCGCCGTATTCATCAGCACGCCGTCACACCCCAATTCCATCGCAATTGCGGCGTCCGAGGCCGTGCCAACACCCGCATCAACCAACACCGGCACATTGGCTTGCTCGATAATCAAGCGGATATTAACCGGATTTTGAATGCCGAGGCCGGAACCGATTGGCGCAGCCAAAGGCATGATGGCGCAGCAGCCCATATCTTCCAGCTCTTTGGCCATAATCGGGTCATCGCTGCAATAAACCATTACCTCAAAACCTTCTTTAATCAGCAATTCGGCAGAGCGCAGCGTCTCCGTCATGTTCGGGTAAAGTGTCTTTTCATCGCCGAGCACTTCCAGCTTGACCAAATCCCAACCGCCAGCCTCGCGCGCCAAACGCAATGTGCGCGCCGCATCTTCGCCGGTAAAACAACCCGCTGTATTGGGCAAATAGGTAAATTTTTTCGGGTCAATATAATCAACCAGCATTGGTGCATCTCTATCGGTGAGATTAACCCGCCGCACGGCGACGGTCACAATTTCCGCTCCCGCCGCTTCGGCAGCCGCTGCATTCTCGGCATAATCTTCATACTTGCCGGTGCCGACGATCAGCCGAGAAGTGAATGCGCGACCGGCGATTATCAGTTTTTCATCTTCCCAAGCCATATTCAGCCTCCGCCTATAAAATGCACGATTTCAACGCGGTCGCCCGCCTCAATCATATGCGATGCATAGGCCGATTTCGGCACAATTTCCAGATTATGTTCAACGGCAATTTTTTTTTCGGGCAAGCCCAGTTGCGCCAGCAATTGCGCTACGCTCAGCGCGCCGTCAAAAGATTGCGCCTCACCATTCACCAAAATTTCAATGCTGTCGCTCATGCCGCGCCGAGTGTGCAAAACAAGCTGCCAAAGCGCAAGTCCTGATAGCGTTTAAGGGATTTGAGCCTGTTGAAAAACTTGCACTTTTTTGAAATCTCGTTTACCCAAGCCTGATATGGAGATGACCCTTTAAAAGGCGATAGGCTGAATGAGCAAATTGCTCCACATAATCAACGGGCCCAATTTGAATTTGCTGGGCACGCGCGAGCCGGAAGTTTATGGCACGACGACTTTGGCTGATATTGAAGCCATGTGCGCCGCCCGCGCTGAAATGCATGGGATGAAAACGGTCTGCCTGCAAAGCAATGATGAGGGCGAAATGGTCAATTTCATTCAGACCGCGCGCCATGAGGCAAGCGGCCTTATCATCAATGCCGGTGCATATTCACACACATCGGTTGCTATTCTTGACGCGCTGCAAGCGGTCGATGTGCCGATTATTGAAGTGCATTTATCGAATATTTTTGCGCGCGAGGAATTTCGCCATCACTCATATGTCTCCAGCGTTGCTGCCGGTATCATATGCGGGTTGGGCGCGCAAGGTTATGAAATGGCAATAGATGCGCTAGCGGCGCGTCTGACGTGAGGGGAGAGCAATAAATGGCCAAATTACCCAGCAGTAAAACCATTAAAGAGCTTGCCGAGCTTTTGAGCGAAACCGGATTGACCGAAATTGAGGTTGAAACTGGCGATATACGAATCAAAGTGGCGCGCCAGGGCACAGCGGTGAGCGCCGTTGTCCCGCAGGCCGCACCGGCACCTTCGCCGGTTGAAGAAGCGCCGCAAGAGAAGGAAGCTTCGCCTGCTCCGGCAGACCATCCGGGTGGCGTTAAGTCTCCTATGGTCGGCACGGCCTATTTGGCGCCTGAACCGGGCGCCGCCGATTTTGTCAAAGTCGGCGACACGGTGAGTGAAGGCCAAACCATCTTGATTGTCGAAGCCATGAAAACCATGAACCCGATCGGTGCACCGAAAGCGGGCAAGGTGACGCAAATTCTTGTCAGCAATGAGCAGCCCGTCGAGTTTGACGAAGTGCTGATGATTATCGAGTAGCTAATGGTTTCGAAAATCCTAATTGCCAATCGCGGTGAAATCGCTCTGCGCGTCATTCGTGCCTGTCGCGAATTGGGCATTAAATCGGTGGCTGTTCATTCTTCCGCCGATGATAAGGCCATGCATGTGCGCCTCGCCGATGAAAGCGTGTGTATCGGCCCGGCCTCTGCAGCCAAGTCTTATCTTTCCATTCCCGCCATCGTCGCAGCCTGCGAAATCACCGGCGCTGATGCGGTGCATCCGGGCTATGGTTTTTTGTCCGAAAACGCAAAATTCGTTGATATTCTCGACGAGCATAATATCGGCTTTATCGGCCCGACAGCCGAGCATATTCGCATTATGGGCGATAAAATCGCTGCCAAGGCGAAAGCCATTGAATTGGGTATACCGGTCGTGCCCGGATCTGATGGCGAAGTAAAAAATGTCGATGAGGCGCTTAAATTGGCCCGTGATATGGGCTTTCCCGTGCTGGTCAAGGCAGCCTCCGGCGGCGGTGGTCGCGGCATGAAAATTGCCAATAATGAAGCCGACTTGCCCGAGGCCTTCACCACAGCGCGCACCGAGGCCAAGGCAGCCTTTGGTGATGATGCGGTTTATATTGAGAAGTATCTCGAAAAGCCGCGCCATATTGAAATTCAAGTCGCCTGCGATACGCATGGTAATGCCGTGCATTTGGGCGAGCGCGATTGCTCTTTGCAACGCCGCCATCAAAAAGTACTGGAAGAGGCACCCTCTACCGTGCTGGACGACAAAGCGCGCGCTGCCATCGGCAAAATCGTCACTGATGCTATGAAAGGCCTCGGCTATCGCGGTGTCGGCACGGTCGAGTTTCTGTTTGAAGACGGTGAATTTTATTTCATTGAGATGAATACGCGCTTGCAGGTTGAGCATCCGGTAACCGAGGCCATAACCGGCATTGATTTGGTGCGCGAGCAAATCCGCGTTGCACAAGGCCAGAAGCTGAGCTTCACGCAAGAGGATGTGAGTTTTAAAGGCCACGCCATTGAATGCCGCATCAATGCCGAAAACCCCGAAACCTTCACCCCCTCACCGGGCGTGGTGCAGACCTATCATCCGCCCGGCGGCTTGGGTGTGCGCATGGATAGCTCCATGTATTCGGGCTATGCCATTCCGCCTTATTATGACAGCCTTATCGGCAAGCTTATCGTGCATGCAGATGATCGCGAGGCTTGCTTGATGCGCCTCAACCGCGCATTGGGCGAGTTCGCGATTGACGGAGTTGAGACAACCATTCCGCTATTTGAAAAGCTTTTGCCGGATGAGGATTTCCGTGCCGCAGATTATGACATTCACTGGCTGGAAAAATTTCTCGGCATGAAAGACTGATTACGGGCTCTGGACGGCACCTTGCGTCTCGGTGACCGGCGGCAGAATCTCGCCGGTAAAAGTCATACCGTCTTCGGTTTTGCAAGCCAGCGGCCAAATATCAAACACCGGATGCTCCATCGCATTTATACCGGGGCTGGAAGCAAACATCCAACCATTGAAAAGCGTTTTATCGCGCCCTGTCTTGAACTCGGAAATTTCCAAGAACGCCTTGGTCTCGGGTGGTTCTTCGGGCGGTGTGGAGATGCAGTCATGCATGGTCAGGCTCATATCGCCAATGGCATATTCCTGACCCGATAAAAGCTCAATCTTTTGCACCTTTGCAGTTACCTTATGCAGCAAAGAAAACGAGCCGACCAACATTGGCTTAAGCGCCGATTCTTCCTCATCTTCATCGACAATATCAAGCATCGGCACTTCCATGATTGAAAGCGGCGCAATGAGCTCATCGTCTTCGATAATGTCAGCTGCGTCGTCATCCTCGGTTTCTTCAGGCGGCGGCATGATGAGAACCGGCGGCATCATTTTGTCATCAATGATTTGTGCAGCAACCGGTGCGGATGCTGTCATGGCCATGACAAAGAGCAAGACGACGCTGTTATTCAGCACTTTCCTCATCACCCGCGCTGAACAAAGCCTGACTGACCAGACCGATTAAATCAACAGAGCCCTGTGTGTAGAGAATCTCATCACCCTCAGCCAGCATATCTTCACTGCCACCCGGTGAGAGCGATACATAATTACCGCCGAGCAATCCTTCGCTGGTAATTTTGGCGCTGGTATCATCGGGCAATTCAATATCACCGCCAATGGTAAACTCGGCATTGGCATAATAGCTTTGCGGGTCAAGGCGCAGCCCCGTCACCGTGCCGATTTTAATGCCGGACATACGCACATCACTGCCAATAGTAAGGCCGTCAACGCGGTCAAATTGAGCATTCAAGCTATAACCGTCGCCGCCATCGGCTTCGGTGACAGAATAGCCGTAAATGACAAACATGGCCGCTACGATAAGCACGGCAGCGCCAACCAATGTTTCAACCAGATTGTCTTTCATTATTCTATCTCCAGACTTTCCGTCTATTCAGGCTTCCACGCATCATAGCCATCAGCATAGCCTGTTGTATCGGCCATACCGGCCGGTTTATGCGCATCTTTCGTGCCGGTCATATTGATTTGACCGGGTTTCATCCAGTCGCGTTTCACCTGATTGGCCTTATCGGGCGTTTCATCGACCGTATAGTGCATCCAGCCATGCCATTCGGGCGAGATGCGCGTTGTCTCGATATCGCCATTATACAGCACCCAGCGGCGGGTTTTGCCGTTAATGGAAGCGCCATGCTTGTCTTCATAATAGCGATTTCCCTGATCATCTATGCCTACCAGCCTACCGCGCCGCCGCGTAATCAGCAGCGTGCCCAATGTCTGGTCGTTCCACCAAGTGAACAGCATTTTCAAAAATCGCATCATAGGAACTCTTCCTTTATGCCGCGACAATAGCGCATTTTGGCATCAAAAATATATTGGAAAGTTACTCGCTTTCCTTGCCGCCTTCTTCTTTCGGGAGATTGAGGCGAATATGCAATTCGCGCAGTTGCGCATTTGAAACATTACCCGGCGCTTGCATCAACAAATCTTCCGCTTGCTGGTTCATCGGGAAAGCCACGACTTCGCGCAAATTCTCTTGTCCGGCCAATAGCATGACAATACGGTCAACACCGGGTGCAATGCCGCCATGCGGCGGCGCGCCATAGCGAAACGCATTCAGCATGCCGCCAAATTCTTTTTCCACCACCGCATCGTCATAACCGGCAATGTCAAACGCTTTAAGCATAATCTCCGGCTTGTGGTTCCGAATGGCGCCGGAGGATAATTCCACGCCATTGCAGACAATGTCATATTGATAGCCAAGCACGGCAAGCGGGTCTTGGCTTTCCAGCGCTTCCATTCCGCCCTGCGGCATGGAGAAAGGATTGTGCGAAAAGTCAATCTTGCCGTCATCGGTTTCCTCATACATGGGGAAATCGACAATCCAGCAAAAAGCAAATTGGTCACGGTCGATCAAATCAAGCTCTTCGCCAATGTGATTGCGCGCACGGCCGGCAAAATCGGCAAAAGCCTTCGGCACACCGGCGCAGAAGAACACGGCATCGCCATCTTCAAGACCCAGCTGCTGTTTAATTTGAGCGGTGCGCTCTTCACCGATATTTTTGGCCAGCGGCCCTGCCCCCTCGCCATCGCGGAAGAAAATATAGCCAAGCCCGGGTTGCCCCTCACCTTGCGCCCAGCTGTTCATTCGGTCGCAAAAGGCGCGACTGCCGCCGGTTTTGGCCGGTATCGCCCAGACCCGCACCTTCTCGTCTTTGGCAATCATATTGGCAAAAATCTTAAAATCAGAGCCATCGAAAGCCGATGTCACATCTTGCATTTCAATCGGAATGCGCAGGTCAGGCTTGTCCGAACCATATTTCTGCATCGCTTCGGCATAGGGAATACGCGGGAAGGTTTCGGTTACCCGCTTGCCGCCGCCAAATTCGACAAACACATCGCGCAAGACCGGTTCTACCGCCTGAAACACGTCTTCTTGCGTGACAAAGCTCATCTCAATATCAAGCTGGTAAAACTCGCCCGGCGAGCGGTCAGCGCGCGCATCTTCATCGCGAAAGCACGGCGCAATTTGGAAATAGCGGTCAAAACCGGCCACCATAAGAAGCTGTTTGAACTGCTGCGGCGCTTGCGGCAGCGCATAAAACTGTCCCGGATGCATGCGCGACGGCACCAGGAAGTCGCGCGCGCCCTCAGGGCTTGAGGCGGTCAAAATCGGCGTTTGATATTCGCGGAAACCGTCATCGGTCATACGGCGGCGCAGCCAGGCGATAATATCAGAGCGCAGGATAATATTGTTGTGCAGCGTTTCGCGGCGCAAATCGAGGAAACGATAGCGCAAGCGCACATCTTCAGGATAGTCAGGCTCGCCGAAAACCGGCAAGGGCAAGTCACCGGCTTCTGACAGCACCTCCATCTCGGCCACGTAAATTTCCACCTCGCCCGTGTCGAGATTGGGGTTTTTCGCCTCATCATCGCGCGCCACCACTTTGCCTTCAGCGCAAATCACGCTTTCGGCACGCACCGCTTCAGCGAGCGCAAAATGCGGGCTGGACGGCTCAATGACCAATTGTGTCAGACCGAAATGGTCACGCAAATCAATAAACAACAGACCGCCATGATCGCGCTTGCGATGCACCCAGCCCGACAGGCGCACTGTTTCGTCGATATTTTCAGCCCGTAATTGACCGCAATTATGACTTCGATAGTCATGCATTTTGAATAACCTCATAGACCGCAAAAGCGACTTTTCCTGCGCCTAAACACAATGCTTCAACCGATTTGTCAAGATACGTTTCCACGCGACAAAGCCAAGCGGCTGGCGTATAAGACGCGCATGGAATTGATAACAACAAATGAGGCGCTCAAAGAGTTATGCGCCGAACTGGCCAAGCAGCGATATACCACCGTAGATACCGAGTTTTTGCGCGAAAAAACCTTCTGGCCACAGCTTTGCCTCATTCAAACTGCGGCTGAAGGCATTGAGGCGATGATAGACCCGCTGGCCGACAATATTGACTTAGGGCCCTTTTACGCGTTGCTGGCTGACGAAAAAGTGCTGAAAGTCATGCATGGCTGCCGCCAAGATGTTGAAATTTTTTATCATCAGGCCGAAACCATTCCGAAACCGCTTTTTGACACACAAATTGCCGCCATGGTGTGCGGCTTTGGTGATGCGGTCGGCTATGAAACGCTTATCCGCAAAACCACGGGTGGCAAAATTGATAAAGGCAGTCGTTTTACCGATTGGAGCCAGCGCCCATTGAGCGACAATCAGCTGACCTATGCGCTGGCGGATGTCACACATTTGCGCGGCGCATATGAATTTCTTCAGAATGAATTGGCAGAAAACGGTCGCAGTGCATGGCTCGACGAGGAATCGGCGCTGCTTTCAGATCCGGAAATATACGCGCAACGGCCGGAAAACGCTTGGAAGCGGCTGCGTATGCAAGACCGCCGCCCGCATGTTATCGGCGTGTTGATTGAAGTTGCTGCTTGGCGTGAAACTGAAGCGCAAAACCGCAATGTGCCGCGTAATCGCATTTTGAAAGATGACGCATTGCGCGAATTGGCTCTGCAAGGGCCTAAAGACAAGCGCGGCCTCACCCGCTTGCGCGCCGTGCCGAAAGGTTTCGAAGGCTCACGCTATGCCGACCCGCTTTTGGAGGCAGTCGCGCGCGGTCGCAAAATGGAAAAAGACGATTTGCCTGATATGCCACGACCGGCGGTCAATCGTCCGGGCATTGGCCCGCTCGTTGATTTACTGAAAGTGCTGTTGAAGCAGCGCAGTGAAGAAACCGGCGTTGCGCCAAAGCTGATTGCCAATGTCAGCGATTTGGAACGCATTGCCAGCGATGAAGACCCTGATGTGGCCGCGCTGAAGGGCTGGCGACACGAAATTTTCGGGCAATATGCCGAGGCATTAAAAGCCGGCAAGCTGGCGCTCGCCTCGCAAGATGACACAGTGGTGCTGGTTGAGCGCGATTAGTCCGCTTCGCGGTCGCGCAACTTCACCTTTGCTTCCAAGCCCAGCGTGTCGGCCAAGACGGCCAGCCGTTTCTCAATAATTGGCGCAATCAAATCAGCCAATTCCGGATTGATTATCAATTTCAATTTTTTGCGCCCGACTTTCAATTTGGTTTTCGGCAAAACGCCGGGCAGCGATGCCGACAGCGAATGTGCCAACCTTAGGCTTAAACCCAATGCGCGGGCAATGCGGTCATCCGTTTTCGTCAGATTCAAATTCCCGAAATCCGCTTCTTCATTGCGTAATTCATGTCGATAAGACAAGGCGCGCGCCAGATACACCCGCTCGGCATGAGTAATGCCGGTAAACGGCGCGGTCAGGACCGTATTGCTCACTGCGGCCGCGCGAAAGCTTGGATGACTGGCCCAAGCAAGGTCGGAAATCAGGCACCCCGCTTGTCGCAAACGGTCAATCTGATCGCGTGTGAAGTTTTCCGGCATGGCGTGACGATATAATTGCCGCGTCCACATGGCCAATTCATGGCTGTAAGGCTCAGCCTTACACATGCGCGCCGCCATTTCCTCACACGCCATTAAGAGCGGATCGAGCGCGCGATATTTACTTTTCAATTCTTGATACAACACCCCTTCGCGCACCGCATTGGCCGAAACGACAAGCCGCGATGGCTGCACCGTTTCAATCAGGCTTTGTAAAATCAGGGATGCGGCGGGCAAAGCTTCACGGCGATTACCCGAAGCGTGTGAAACAATGCGCTGTGCGCGCCGGCCGTCTTTTGCCATGAATTTGAAAAATGCGGCGATTTCTTTCGGGCGTACATCATATTGATGCAGCACCTCCAAACCATAGCCGGAATATTCCATATGCAATTTCGCCAGAGCACGCCATGTGCCGCCAACAATGTAAATCGGCTTATCCTCAGCTTGCTTGAGCCATGACAAATCGGCCAAAGCCGCGCGAATGATTTTTTCCATTTTCTTTGTTTTACCGCCACTGGCTTGCTGCAACGCCAATACGCCCAACGGTAGACTCGCCCATTGATGGGTCTTGTTGTCGGCAACATAAGCCAATTCCAAACTGCCGCCGCCGAGGTCGGCAACAATGCCTTCCGCACCGGGAATACCGAGCATGACACCGTCAGCCGACAGGAGCGCTTCTTCTTCGCCGCTTAACACGCGAATTTCATGCCCCAAAACCGCTTCCGCATCGGCAACAAATTCATCGCGATTTTCTGCGTCGCGCACCGCTGCCGTTGCGAAGGCGGCGAGATTTTCAATACCAAGCTGGTCAGCAATTTGGCGAAAACGACGGAAGGTATCCAACGCCAAATCATAAAAGTCGCCCTCAATGCGTCCCGTCGC
>CATDDF010000103.1 GCA_949498175.1 Alphaproteobacteria bacterium
AATATTCGCTTGGTAACCGCCGTGCGCCCCGATGCCTCGTCAGCCGATGAGGCTTATGATAATGCGCTTACACGGCTTGAAGCGGCGGAAGAGAAACTGCGCACGGCCCTGCCCGATGCGCCCATTTCCCCACCCAATGAATTTGCCGCACCGCAATCAAATATGAGCCAAGACGCTTATTTCAATATGGTCGAAAAAGGCAAAGAATATATTGAAGCGGGTGACGTGTTTCAGGTGGTGTTGAGCCAGCGCTTCAACATAAATTTCGACCTGCCGCCCTTTGACCTTTATCGTTCGCTGCGCCGCGTAAACCCATCGCCTTATCTGTTCTTTTTGAATATGCGCGATTTCGCCGTCGTCGGCTCAAGCCCCGAAGTTTTGGTTGGCGTGAAAGATCGCGAAGTCAATATCCGCCCGATTGCCGGAACGCGCAAACGCGGCGCCAGCCTGGCCGAAGACGAAGCCATCAGCGCCGAGCTTTTGGCCGATGAAAAAGAGCGCGCCGAGCATCTCATGCTGCTCGATTTGGGACGCAATGATGTCGGGCGCGTATCTGAGATTGGCTCGGTCAATGTCAATATCGCCTTTGGCCTGCAAAAGACTTCCCATCTCATTCACATTGTCTCTGACGTAACCGGCACATTGCGCGAAGACCTTGACGAAATTGATGCGCTGGTGGCGGGTTTTCCGGCCGGCACGGTATCGGGCGCGCCGAAAATCCGCGCTATGGAAATCATCGATGAATTGGAACCGGAACGACGCGGTATTTACTCCGGTTGCGTCGGTTATTTCTCAGCCAATGGCGACATGGATACCTGCATTGCTTTGCGCACTGCCGTAGTGAAAGACAATAAGCTCTATGTGCAGGCCGGTGGCGGCGTGGTCTATGATTCAACGCCGCAATATGAATATGATGAAACGGTGAACAAAGCTGCCGCCCTGTTTCGCGCCGCCGAAATCGCGCTGCAACTGGCGGCTGAGAGAAAGAACCGCCCCTAATGCTGACGCTTATCGACAATTATGACAGCTTCACCTTTAATCTGGTGCAATTTCTCGGTGATTTGGGCGCCGATTGTCAGGTTGTGCGTAATGATAAAGCAACGCCTGAAGAAATCCTCGCAACCAAACCGCAAGCCATTATCTTGTCGCCCGGCCCCTGCGACCCCGACAAAGCCGGTATTTGTCTCGACCTGATTAAGGCCGCGCCGGAAGATATGCCGATATTCGGCGTCTGCCTCGGCCATCAATGTATCGGCCAAGCCTTTGGTGGCGAGATTGTGCGGGCTGAAAAAATCATGCACGGAAAGCTGAGCCACATTCAGCATAGCGGCGACGGAGTGTTTGAAGATCTGCCCGACCCGCTTACCGTCACGCGCTATCACTCTTTAATCATCGCGCCCGATAGCATGCCCGATTGTCTGGATATTGCAGCGCAAACCGATGACGGTATTGTTATGGCGGTCAAACATAAGACCCGCCCGGTTTACGGCGTGCAGTTTCACCCGGAAAGCATCGCCACCGCGCATGGACATAAATTGCTCGGCAATTTTTTGAAAACCGCTGGTATGAATGTGGCGGCAGATATTGCTCCACAACACCTAACTTTGGAGGCCTAGATGGACGCCCAACCGGACAAGTTGAAATCGACACTCGGTATTTTATCCGAAGGCCGCGCCCTTTCTGCCGCTGAGGCCACAAAAGCTTTTGAGATTATTTTGAACGGCGAACCCACGCCCCCACAAATCGGTGCTTTTTTGACCGCCCTGCGCGTGCGCGGCGAAACGGTGGACGAAATCGCCGCCGGTGTCAGCGTCATGCGCGCCAATGCGCTGAAAGTAAAAGTGCCGACCCATGTGCTCGACACTTGCGGCACAGGTGGCGATGGCAGCGGCAGCTATAATATCTCGACCGCCGTCGCACTCGTTGCTGCGGCTTGCGGTGCCTATGTCGCCAAACACGGCAACCGTGCCCTCAGTTCAAAATCCGGTTCATCAGAAGTTTTGGAATCGCTTGGTGTGAAACTGGCATTGTCGCCCGCCGCGCTGGAGCAATGCATTAACGATGTCGGCATCGGCTTTCTGTTCGCCCCCAATCACCATTCAGCCATGCGCCATGTCGGCCCTTCGCGACAAGAATTGGGATTCCGAACCGTTTTTAACCTGCTCGGCCCGCTTTCAAACCCGGCCGGTGCCAATCGGCAATTACTCGGCGTGTTCGCAAAAGAATGGGTTGAGCCATTGGCCAATGTTTTGAAAAAGCTCGGTTCGGAGCGCGCTTGGGTCGTGCACGGCTCTGACGGCATGGATGAGTTGACGACCACCGGCCCCAGCACGGTGGCAGAATTACGGAAGGGCGAGATTAAAATATTTGAGGTGACACCGGAAGATGCCGGACTGCCCCGCGCCAAGCCGGAAGATTTGGCCGGCGGCTCACCGGATGAAAACGCTGCCGCCATGACCGCCCTGCTTGATGGCGAGGCCGGTGCCTATCGCGATATTGTCTTGCTCAACACGGCCGCCGCGCTGATGGTGTGCAACAAAGCCGAAAGCCTAAAGGAAGGCGCTGAAATGGCCGCGCTGGCAATTGATGATGGTGGCGCAAAAGCGGTGCTGGCCAATCTGGTGGCAACGACGCAAAAACTGGCCGATGCATGAGCGACATTCTCACCAAAATCACCGCATATAAGCTGGACGAAATCGCCGCTGCAAAAGCGGCTCGACCTATTGCTGAAGTCGAGCAAGCGGCAAAAGCGGCCGACGCGCCGCGCGGTTTTTTAAGCGCATTGGAAGCCAAGCGCGATGCCGGTCAAGCCGCACTCATTGCCGAGATAAAAAAAGCCTCGCCCTCTAAAGGACTTATTCGGGAAGACTTCAACCCGCCGCTGATTGCGCACGCCTATGCGCAAGGTGGCGCGGCCTGTCTATCGGTACTCACTGATGCGCCAAGCTTTGAGGGCGCACCCGAATATCTGGTCGCGGCGCGCGCGGCTTGCGCCCTGCCCGTGCTGCGCAAAGATTTCATGTATGACACTTATCAAGTGGCCGAAGCGCGGAGCTGGGGTGCCGACGCCATTCTCATCATCATGGCGGCAGTGAGTGACGCGCAGGCCAACGAGCTTTACGCAGCAGCGACACAGTTCGGCATGGATACGCTGTTTGAAGTGCATGATGCCGATGAGTTGGAACGCGCCTTGACGCAGAAGCCGACATTACTCGGCATTAATAATCGTGATTTACGGACATTTGAGACAACGCTCGACACGACCCGTGCGCTGATGACGCAAACGCCGGATGATATTTTACTGGTCAGTGAAAGCGGCATTGCTTCGAATAATGATGTGCGCGATCTGATGGCCGACGGCATTCCGGCCTTTCTGGTCGGTGAGAGTTTGATGCGCCAAGATGACGTTGAAGCGGCTACAAAAAAACTTATCGAATCATAAAAAACGCTATTGCAGCAAAAAACGAATAAAAGTAGAACATAAGAGTTAGCGATTCGTTCTTACTGGAGGGACCCATGCTCACCAAAAAGCAATACGAACTTTTGCTGTTTATCAATGAGCGTCTGAAAGAGACAGGTGTCTCTCCCAGTTTTGATGAAATGAAGGAAGCGCTTAATCTGAAATCCAAATCAGGCATTCACCGCCTTATCACTGCTTTGGAAGAGCGCGGCTTTATCAAACGCCTCGCGCATCGTGCGCGTGCTCTTGAAGTAGTGAAACTGCCCGACACTATGGCCAGCAGCATGTCTGCGCCATCGCGCCAAGTATCCTCGGATGGCAATGCGCCGCAAGCGGCCAATGATGATAATGCGGTCACCGTTTCCGTAATGGGTCGTATCGCCGCCGGTACGCCAATTGAGGCTCTGCAAGAAGAGGTCAACCAAATCTCTGTGCCGATTGAAATGATGCGCTCCGGCGATCATTACGCTTTGGAAGTGCATGGCGATTCAATGATTGACGCCGGCATTTTCGATGGCGACACGGCGATTATTCAAAGCGGCGCCACCGCCGATAATGGCGAAATTGTCGTCGCCCTGGTTGAAGGCCATGAGGCGACGCTAAAACGCTTGCGCCGTAAGGGTGAAATGATTGCGTTGGAAGCCGCCAATCCGGCTTATGAAACGCGCATTTTCCGTTCTGACCAAGTGCGTGTGCAAGGTCGCCTTGTTGGCCTGATGCGCAAATATTAATCCCGCTGCCATAATCTGTTTTTACTGATGCGCTGCCGATACAGCTGTCCCCCTTCATCTGTGAATTGCCGATGCACTCGTTTCGTAAAAGCGGGGCTGTCGAATAATTGCGCGCGACTCGGATAACGCGCTTCGGCAAAAGGCATAACAATCACATCAGCCGAGCGGCACGATTGTGTCAATCCACCAAGCCTGTCGTGATAGGCAAATTCAATGCCGCCTTTCAGCGTCAGACGACAATGCGGACGGCAAGATATTTCTTTCGGAACAAGTCCGTGATGGCGCGCCAATCTATCCAATTCATATTGATGTCCACGCTGCCGCAAAACGAGCAACGCATCATCCGTGCGCGCCGCGATTAATTTTCGGCCAAACATGTGCAAGGCAGGCCGCTCGCCCTGCCCTATGCCGGTCAAAGCAAGCGTAATCGGCAACAGTCCAAACAAACGCCAGCGGCTGTTAAGCAAACAAATGATACCAAAACCCAGCGTCGCCAATGGCATGACGTAAGCCGCGCTGGCGCCGGGTCGCCACAGGGCGCCGCTCATGGCGGTAAAATATCCTGCCACGGCCAACACGTTTTCAATGCCGCTTTCCATTAAAACAAGAACCGGCGTTTCAAATCCGACCGGCATCAGCCAAAGCGAGAGCGGTGCCATAGGCATAATCAGTGTGCCGAAAAGCGGCATGGCCAGTAAATTGGCCGGTAAGCCAAATGTGCCGACCTGCTGAAAACGCACAATGGCGATAAAGCCGGTGACGCTGCCGGCAATTAGACTGGTCATAAACAAGGCCGAAGCGTAACGCCAAAAGCGACGCATGATTTGTTGTAACAAGCTCATGCGCTCCCAGCGCACATAGAGTGTATCGCGTTGCCGCCATGCTTCATAAACCGCCACCAATGCCATGACGGCGGAAAAGCTCATTTGAAAGCCGGCTTGCATGACGGCATGCGGTTGCCAAACCAAAACCAATAAAGCGGCCCATAGGACATTGCGCATGGTGATGGCCGGTCGGTCGAGCAAAATGGCGAGGAAGAAAATCGCCAGCATGATATAGGCGCGCTGCGTCGCCACGCCAGCGCCGGATAAAAACAAATAGCCGGTCGCGGCAGCGAGTGAAATCATCGCGCTCGGTTTGCGCAGATCATGATGCAGAACCAGTCGCGGTATCATCGCCGCCAACAAACGCAGCAAGGCATAGACCGAACTGGCGAACAGCGCCATGTGCAATCCTGAAATGGCTAACATATGCGCGAGGCCGCTATGGCGAGACGCATCGCGAACCGAACGCGCTATCGCCCCACGCACACCGGTTACCAATGCGGCAGCCACCGGGCCTGCCTCATCTGACATATTTGCGCGATAGTGGCGCGCCAAAGCCAAACGGGCGCGTGCCAAATTGTGCCGCCATTCTATCGGCACGGTGCAATCGACATCATCTATGGAGCGGATAAAGCCCTGCCCGCGCCGACCGGTGAACCACGCATCGCGGCGCGGATCATACCCACCCAGCACAATCGGCCCGGGCAAAGACGAAATTTCAGCCGTCAGCATGATGTAACAGCCGGGGGCCGCGAGCTCCAAATGACTGCGCTTGCCATAAAGCCGCAGCACATAATTATTGTCGCCATCTTGCACCCGCACATCCCAACGACTGCCGCGCGCTTGCGCTTCGTGCCATTCGACCGATCCGTATATTTGCAATTCACCGATAGGTGCCTTGCCGTTTTGTGCCTGCATATGGCTACGCATTTGTGCCCAAGCAAAACCGATGAGAACGGCCAGTAAAACCAGACCGACGCGCCTGCAATTTTGGGGCGCAATATATCGTGACGCGATAAACGACACTGCCGCAATTGATAAAATCGAGATTGCAGGTAACAGCGATGGCTCATGCGGCCAGATGAAATAACCGGCAACCGCCAGCACAAAACTGCAAATCACCAGAGAGAATTGACCGATATGCATTAGAGCGCTGCCGAAATTTGTGGTATCAGCTTAGAAAGTGACGCAAGCTCGCTCCAAGCGCTAGCGACCGGTTGGGGAGTTTCAATGATTTTACACGCCATGCGCGATACAGGATGACTATGACCGACGCCAAACCCGTAACCCGCTTTGCCCCCTCACCGACCGGGTTTTTGCACATTGGCGGCGCGCGCACGGCTTTATTCAACTGGGCTTTTGCACGTCATCATGGCGGCTCATTTTTGCTGCGCATTGAAGACACTGACCGCGCCCGTTCTACGCAAGAGGCGATTGATGCCATTCTCGACGGCATGAGTTGGCTCGGCCTTGATGCCGATGCGCCGCCGGTTTACCAGCACGCCAATGCGGCACGCCATGTCGCGATTGCCGAGCAATTATTGGCCGATGGACATGCCTATAAATGTTTCTCAACGCCGGAAGAAGTCGAAGCGATGCGTGAAAAGGCACGCGCCGAAGGCAAGCCGCCGCGCTATGACGGCACATGGCGCGACCGCAATGCCTCAGAAGCACCTGCCAATGCCCCTTTTGTGGTCCGCTTTAAAGCGCCACAGCGCGGTGAAACAGTCATTAATGACCTTGTGCAAGGACGCATCGCCAACGCCAATGACCAGTTTGATGATTTAGTGCTTCTGCGCTCCGACGGCACACCGACCTACATGCTGTCCGTCGTGGTTGATGACCATGATATGGCAGTCACGCATATTATTCGCGGCGATGACCATATGACCAATGCAGCGCGGCAAGCGCAAATATATGCTGCGCTCGGGTGGGATGTACCACAATTCGCGCATATTCCGCTCATTCACGGGCCTGACGGTGCCAAGCTTTCAAAGCGCCATGGTGCGCTCGGTGTCGAAGCCTATCGCGATATGGGCTTTTTACCGGATGCCATGCGTAATTATTTGGTGCGCCTCGGATGGAGCCATGGCGATGACGAGGTGTTCAGCACGGCGCAACTAATTGAATGGTTTGGGTTAGAGGCGATTGGTAAATCCCCCGCCCGTTTTGATATTGAGAAACTCGATAATGTGAACGCGCAGCATATTAATATGGCTGATGACACGGCGCTGGTTGCCGAGGCAATCGCTCTCAATCCGTTACTGGCTGGTTTCGAAGCACAATTGACTGCCGCCATGCCACTTTTGAAAGACCGAGCTACGCGTCTGCCCGATATTGCCGCCGATGCCGCTTTTTTGGCGGCGCAACGACCGATTGTTGTCGATGAAAAGCTACAAAAGCATCTCAATGAGGAGACGCTACCGCATTTGCAGAATTTAGCGCAAAAGCTCGAAAAACTGGAGAATTGGGCGCATGACGAGATTGAGTCACTGATAAAAGCTTATATGGACGAAAATGAGATGAAAATGGGCAAATTGGCTCCCGTTTTCCGTGCCTCGCTGGTCGGCAACAGTCAATCGCCGGGAATTTTTGATGTTCTTGCTTTGCTCGGCAAAAACGAAGCTCTGGCTCGTCTAAACGACAAAATTATCGCATAAATCCGCGAAAAAACTGGCCTCCGACGCTGGCGAGGCAAGTTTTTTTGTGCTAAGACACCGCCAAGATGTCTCAAAAGCAACAAGGAGCCCACAATGAGCGACGATAACGCTAAACTCGCTAGCCTCGGAAAAGATTATGAATTCGGTATTCACGAGGGAACCGTGGGCCCCAGCGTTATTGATGTGTCAACGCTTTACGGCCAAACCGGACAGTTCACCTATGATCCCGGCTTTACTTCCACCGCAAGCTGCAAATCCACCATCACCTTTATTGATGGCGAAGAAGGCACTTTGCTGCATCGCGGCTATCCGATTGAACAACTGGCCGATAAGGGCAGCTTTATCGAGACGTGCTATTTGCTGCTGAATGGCGAATTGCCAAGTGCTTCTGAACTCGAAGAGTTTGAAACAGCCATTACCCAGCACACCATGCTGCATGAACAAATGAACCGTTTTTTCCACGGTTTCCGTCGTGATGCGCACCCAATGGCCATTATGGTCGGCGTGGTTGGTGCCCTGTCCGCTTTCTACCATGACAGCACCGATATTAATGATGAAGAGCAGCGCCGTATTGCCAGCCGCCGCCTGATTGCCAAAATTCCGACTATTGCCGCAATGGCCTATAAATATTCGGTGGGCCAGCCTTTTGTTTATCCGCGCAATGATTTGGATTACGCCTCCAACTTCCTGCATATGTGCTTCTCCGTGCCGTGCGAAGACATGAATGTCAGCCCCGTGCTGGCGCGCGCGATGGACCGCATCTTTATTTTGCACGCCGACCATGAACAAAACGCCTCAACCTCAACCGTGCGGTTGGCCGGCTCATCAGGAGCGAACCCGTTTGCCTGCGTTGCTGCCGGCATTGCCTGCCTATGGGGGCCAAGCCATGGCGGCGCCAATGAAGCCGCTTTGGACATGTTGGCGGAAATCGGCTCGGTTGACCGCATTCCCGAATTCGTGGCGCGCGCCAAAGACAAAGATGACCCGTTCCGTCTGATGGGCTTTGGTCACCGCGTCTATAAAAATTACGACCCGCGAGCGCGCGTCATGCAGAAAACCTGCCATGAAGTGCTTGGCGAATTGGGCATTAAAGACGACCCGCTGCTTGACGTCGCCATGGAGCTTGAAAAAATTGCGCTGAATGATGAGTATTTCGTCGAGAAGAAACTGTATCCGAATATTGATTTCTATTCCGGCATTACGCTGAAGGCGATGGGCTTCCCGACATCCATGTTCACCGTTTTGTTCGCCTTGGCGCGCACGGTTGGTTGGATTGCACAATGGAATGAAATGATTGAAGACCCAAGCCAGCGCATCGGTCGCCCGCGCCAACTTTATGTCGGTGCCGGACCGCGCGATTATGTCGACATCAATAAACGCTAAATCTGAGCCTTAAATCATAGACAATGTCAGCGCGGCAGCGCGATCAGCAGGTTTCTCGCCTGCTTGCCGCATGGCGGCGCGAAAACCGCCAAGCATGGCTCGATAGTGGCGGTTTATGTTTTCATCTTCAATCATGCGCAATAATGTCGGCGCAATTTCTGCTGCATCGCAACGCTCTTGCAAAAACTCCGGCATGGCTGGAGCATCGAGGATAAGATTGACCAATACAACCGACGGCACCGGCATGATACGCACCAGCAGGTCACCCATGAGACCCATATTATATGCGACCACTGTCGGCAGGCCGCAAAGCGCCAATTCCATTGTCGCTGTGCCCGATGACGCCAGCGCGGCGCGCGAGGCTTGAAAAGCGGCAAATTTATCGGCCTCATTCTCAACATAAATCGGCTTGCCCGGCCAATGCGCCGTCTTTTCACGCACCCTGTCGGCCATATGCGCCACCAATGGAATTATCGGACGCAAATTCTCTATACGCCCATCCAGACGGCGCAGCACCTGCCCGAACACCGGCACCAATTCATTAACCTCGCTGATGCGGCTACCCGGCAAAATAACAAGCGGCACATCTTCAGGCTTTAGGTGATATTTCTTTTTGAAATCGGGCAACGGCTCCAAATCCTCTAGCCTGTCAACAATCGGATGACCGACAAAATGACAGGGCGGGCCGTCATTGGCTGTGAAGACCTCCGGTTCAAAGGGCAGAAATGCCATAACCGCATCGAAATATTTTTTCATTTTACGCGCGCGACCGCGCCGCCATGCCCACACATGTGGCGCGACATAGCAAATAATTTTGGCATCCGGTTGCTTGGCTTTAACCCGCTTGGCCACGCGATGATTGAACTCGGGGCTATCAATCAACACCATGACATCGGGTTCGGTGGCCAAGGCATGTTCTACAGCCTCGTCAACGCGCTTAAACAGTTGCGGCAAACGCGGCAGAATTTCTTTCAACCCCATTACGGCAATATCCGACATCGGAAAGATTGAGACCAGACCCTCGCCGCTCATTTTCGGGCCGCCAATGCCGGTGACCATCACATCGCTGTGGCGGCGACGCAAAGCCTGCATCAAATCAGCCCCAAGCGCATCACCTGAGGTTTCACCGGCAATAATCATCACATGGGCAGGCATCAGCTTGGCCTTTCCAGCCCCAATAAAAATAAGCCTTTTGCTTCGGCAAGCGCGACCACCGCTTCGAAATCGTCAAATAATGTGCCGCCGGCTTCATAAACAATACCCGCCAAATGTGCGGCGGCGGCCAATTCAACCGTGCGTTGGCCTATGGTCGGAATATCAACACGACGGTCTTGTTGTGGCTTCGGTAGTTTCGTCAGCACGCCGCTACGTGCATTAGCCGTTCCAAGTAATTCCGGCGACAAATCGCACAAGCGCTGCAGCATACCGTCTGTGCCTTCCGGCCCTTCCACCGCCAGCACAAGTCGCCGCCCGACGGCGACGCTTTGCCCGATATCCTGCGTACCCATCACAAACGCGACCTCAATGGAGCGGTCAATATCTGACTGATGCGCTGCGTGGTCATGGCTTGTCTGCGCGCCGGATTTACCGGTTTGGTCGCCAAGATAATCTTGTGCTGCGCAGACGGTGAGTCCGCGCATTTCAAAATAGGCGATGATGATTTTGAGTAATTGATCGTCACCCTCATGCGCGCCCGATATGACCTGCTCAAGAAACCATTGACCGCCCTCATCAAATTCAACCTTCTCAATATTCGGGCGTTGGATACCGCCAATAATCACCATATCGGTGCAACCGGCCTCAAGCAGAGCGTCAGCGGACGCCTTCATGCAGCCGATTGGCGACACAATATGCGGATATTTGAGTAAAGATTCATCAGCCTCGCCTTGCAATGCGACAATAAACACTGCGCCGTTTTGCGCCTCGGCAATATTAACGGGCAACGCGCCGGAACCGGCAATCAGACCCAGCGGTTTATCTGCTTGTGAAAAAGACATGACTATCTATTGCGCGGGGTGCAATAGCCCCGATTTTGTTCGACACGCATGAACTCAACAACCTGCTGAACGCAATGGCTGTCGCCATACTCTTTGGCTGCTTTCGCCAATCTAGACATCAGCGCGCCATCGCTTTCGACAAACAAGGCCTTATGCAAAGCACGCAGCGCATTGATTTCGGCTCGATCGAAATTGCGCCGCTTCAGCCCGACCAAATTCAGGCCGGAAAGCTCAGCACGATTGCCCGTTGCCGCGCCGAATGGAATAACATCTTCTACTACCAAACTGCCTGCGCCGATAAAGGCATGTGCGCCAATGCGGCAGAATTGATGCACCCCGACCAAGCCGCCCAAAATGGCAAAATCACCGACCGTCACATGCCCACCTAAAGTGGCATTATTGGCGAGAATAACATTGTCACCTACAATGCAATCATGCGCCACATGTGCGCCCATCATAAACAAGCCGTCATTGCCGACTTTGGTAAGACCACCCCCGCCCTGCGTACCGGGATTCATGGTCACGTGCTCGCGAATGCGATTGCGCGCTCCGATTTCCAGCACCACATCTTCATTGCCGAATTTCAAATCCTGTGGAATATGGCCGATTGAAGCGAAAGGATAAACATGCGTGTCTTCACCGATTGTCGTATTGCCGGTCACAACGACATGACTTTCCAGCGTCACTCTATCGCCCAAAATCACATTGCCGGTGACACAACAAAACGGTCCGATAGTAACATCAGCACCCAGCTTTACGCTGTCTTCCACAATCGCGGTTTCGTGAACATTCCCCATAGAGGCTTGTTAAAGCCACGCGAAACGCGCGGCAAATAAAGGTTTGTAACCGATTATTACGCGTTCTCGTTGCCTTGCGCTTTTTTGCGCAGACGCGAAACAAAAGCCTGTTCGCGGTATAACTCGCTTCGCAAGCGACCCGGCGTGCCGGCAATTTCACAATCGGCCGGAAATGATTTCAGAACGGCAGAATTGGCTGAAATGACACAGCGGTCGCCAATCTCAACATGCCCGGTCACTTTTGCGCCCCCGCCCATTTGAACATAATCGCCAAGCACCGTGCTGCCAGCGACAGCGCAAGTCGCGGTAATAAAGCAATGCCGACCCAGCTGCACATTATGGGCAATATGCACCAGATTATCGATTTTACTGCCCTCACCGATAATCGTGTCACCCAATGCGCCACGGTCAATTACAGAATTGCCGCCGATTTCCACATCAGCTTGCAAAATAACACGCCCGATTTGTGGAATTTTGATATGCGTCGCCCCGGGCGCAAAACCGAAACCGTCACAACCGATATTTGCACCGCCATGCACAATCACGCGGTCACCCACAAGCGCGTAGCCAATATTTGCATTGGCTCCTATCGTGCAATCACGCCCCAGCACCACCCCGTGGCCGATTGATGCATTGGCGCCGATATGGCAATTATCACCAATCTCAGCCCCCTTGCCGATAACGACATTGGGTTCCAGTGAAACATTTTTCCCGAGCACGGCGTTGGGGTGGATATTTTCAGACACACTCTGCACAGCCTGAGACGAGCGGCTTTGCGCCGTATCAGGGAAAAACATTTGCGTGATATCGGCCATGCTGCGATACGGGTCATCGCACAGCAAAGCGAGACAACCATCAGGCACCAAATCAGCATGCTCGGGTTTTATCAGCACGGCACCGGCACTTGTTTCGGCGAGTTCACCCTTCAGCTTGATATTGGAAAAAAATGACAAATCATCCGCACCGGCCTCTGCCAATGGCGCGAGGCCGGACAACATCAATCCATCATCACGTTTTTCTATCCCGTTTTTTTCCGTCAAAGCAGCGACTGAAAACGGTCCTGCCGAAGTGAAAAAACGCGGGTCAGCCATGAATTACTGACCGTTTTGCTTCAGCGCGACCGGTGTCACCTTGACCTTGCTCAAGCGCTTGTCCAGGCGCGACACCAATTCTGCGGTTACGTCAATGGCAGGGCTTGCGAAAAACAC
>CATDDF010000104.1 GCA_949498175.1 Alphaproteobacteria bacterium
GATGCTGATTTTTCTGACAGTCATATATTCAAAAAGGCGGCGCTTTCAGCAACATTGGCCACGCCGGTCGGCATCCGTTTTGGCGCGCTTTTATCGCCGCGCCTCTGGGTCGCCTTGTTGCTGCTCGCTTTGGCCGCGCTCGTGCAAATACTGGTTCTCTTAAAAAGGGTAAAACATGACCGATAAATTCAAATTCTATAGCTGGAGCGTCTCGCTTTATTCGGCCAAGGCCCGCGCCTATCTCATCAAACAACATATTGATTTTGACGATATTTCACCGGCGGACCCGCATTATGAGGCGCATATTCGCCCGACCATTGGGCGTTGGATCATTCCGGTTATGGAGGCCCCTGACGGCGAGATCGTGCAAGATGGCTGCGATATTATTGACTGGTTTGAAAACCGCAAAATGGCGCGCCAACCGGCCTATCCACAAACGCCCAAACATCTCATCAGCTCTTTGATAATGGAAATCTTTGGCGGCGAAGGCATGTTGCGTCCGGCCATGCATTATCGCTGGAATTTTGACGACGATAATCTCGACTTTATTTTGCAGCAATTCGGCCTCTTCGCCATGCCGCATTTGCCGGTTGAAGAGCGTCGCGATATGGCGCTGCACGCGGCCGGTCGCATGCGCAAAGCTGCCGTGCAATTCGGCGTGACAGAAGACACGGCGCCTGAAATTGAAGCGACCTATCACGAGTTGATGGGTGAATTGGACGCCCATTTCGCTGCCCAGCCCTATCTCTTGGGCGGCGCCCCGACCATTGGTGATTACGGCCTATTTGCCTCACTTTATGCGCATTTGGGACGCGACCCGCATCCGCTCAGACTGATGCAGGAAAAGGCGCAAATGTTGCTGCGTTGGACCGAGCGTATGCGCAATCCGAGCGCCGATATGGTGGAATTTATCGGCCGTGATGAAAGCCTGTTGGCCGATGATGCCGTTCCCGATTCGCTGAAAGTTTTATTGCGCCGTGTGGCCAGCGATTATCTGCCGGAAATAGAAGCCATGGTGTCTTTCACCAATGAATGGCTGGCCGATAACCAACCGGCGAAAAATGAAGTGGTCGGCGGTGAGAGCTTGGGCCGCGGCATCGGCAAATGCCGGTTCGAATGGCGCGGCCAACAGGTCACTGTCGTTGTGATGCCCTATCGCATTTTCATGCTGCAGCGCATTCAAGACGCCTATGACGGGTTGGATAAAGCGGCGCAAGAACAAGTTGACAAGTTGCTGGGCGAGACCGGCCTGTCATCTATTATGCGCACACGCGCTGACCGGCGCGTCGAGCGCCGAAACCATCGTGAAGTTTGGGTATAGGCCGCGCCTAATCTATTTCGCGCATAAAGCCCAATAAGGCGGCTGCATATTCATCATGCAAATCTTCAACCAGAAAATGGCTGCCATTTTTTAAAATCACCGGCTCGCGTTTGGCCGCGCCCTTGATGAAGGGGCGCACGGATTGATGGCCGGTCGGCGCGACAATGTCTTTATCCGAAAAAAGGCAGAAAAAAGGTTTATCAAAGGCCGCCAATTTTTGCCGCGCGCGAAAATTATCGACCAGCATCGGATTGTCATAGCGCGTCGGCAACATTTGCGTGAATTGGCGATTGCCGGTCAAATAACGGAAATTGGGGTAGGGTGCGGCATAGCCTGCAACGACCTCTTTGGCCAATGTGCTGGCGCAAATCTTGGCCAACATATGCCAATGCCGCCAAAACGGATTAAAGCGCACAAATAGCTGAAACTTGCGCAGAAAACCCGAGCCCGGCATGGCCATCTCATCTATGGTTTCAGCCGGGTCGCGCACCGGCAGGCCGGTGTTTGAAAAAGTGATACTGGCCAGACGATCTTGATGGTCGGCTGCCACGCGCAGGCCGATTATGCCGCCCCAATCGTGCAAAACCAAATGCACGCCATGCAAATCGAGCTTATCGAACAAGGCTTGGCTGACCCATTTTTCATGCCGCGCAACAGTGTAATCCTTCATCCGCGTCGGTTTGTCGGAGCGCCCCATGCCGATCATATCAATGGCAATGGCGCGATAACCGGCGGCGGCAAGCTGTTTAACGACTTTGCGCCACATAAACGACCATGTCGGATTGCCGTGTATCATCACCACGGGCTGACCGTCGGCCGGCCCGGCTTCGATATAGTGCATATCCAATGAGCCGCCTTCTTGATCGTCAAGCGTCACAAAATTCGGTGCGAAATCATAATCGGGCAGATTGTCGAAACAATGATCAGGGGTTTTACGAATTTTCATTATTCTAATTTATCGCGGTTGAACAAAAACGCAATAGAAATGACATCTATAGTGCCAAATTATGACAGGGCGACAGACCTCGCGCCAGGAGGTCACCCATCGGGGCCGCGCCATATGGCATCGCGCAATTTTTCATCCAATACCCGCCCCGGCTCGCATTGCGCCGAATAATAAGGATGATGCATATTGCGAAAGTGGTGAATGAGAATCGCCGATTGCGCCGCCAAAGGCGGGGCCACCCCCAAATATTCCGCCATTTTATGATTGCGCTGAAAGGCCTGACAATCGGCCTTCACCTCATCATGTTCCTGATTGATATGCATGGCCTCATGGGTCAGCACATGTAGCGCCATCACATACTCATAATCGCCTATGGCTTTTTATTGGCCTCACGCGGGTCATTAATATAGCGGCGTAAATGGCTGCATATATTGGGGCGCAGTTTAATCTCATGCTTGCCGCGCCGCACATAGCCCAGCTTATTATAATGAAACAAACGGCCCAAGCGCGACCGGCAGCTTACCGCGACACCATAGCGATGGGTCAATTTTTCCACCGCCGCCGCTAATTTCACCTCAAAAAAATATTGTCGCAGAGGAAAAACGGTAAGGCCGCAGGCCAGCATTAAGCATATGAAAAACGCGCTGTCGAAACGCTTGCCGCCCGGCAGATAGGCCGCGTGATGCAGGGACAGAAAAGCAAAAAACGCCGATAAAACAAAGAAAATCATGACACCACGGGATACGCAAATAGGGCTTTTTTATATTTAATCAAAACGCCACACACCAAGATGAATTTACCGCGCGGCAAAAACCGCTTATGACTTGCGGCACCTTGCGCAGCGCTGCGCAAAAGTGTTGGATGTCACAAAAGGATTGGATTTGACAAAACGCGCCCCTTCATTTGTTTCGGCCTTAATTGCGGTCTGGGCCTTTGCTGCATGGCTGTCCGCTTGCGGCGAGCACGCTTCCGAACCCGTAGCGGGCGACCGGCGCGATGGAAATTGCTTGCCTGTCGACACCTCATCGCGGGCGCTCTCAGCCGGACAATTTATCATGGGCGCACATCCGGCCTATGAAGAGGAAGGCCCACCGCAGCGCGTCGGCGTTGCGGCATTTGACATTGACGCGACCGAAGTGACCAATGGGCAATTTGCCCGTTTTGTTGACGCGACCGGCTATGTCACCGATGCCGAAAAACCGCAAGCCGGTTTCGGTGAAGCCGGAGGTGTGGTGTTTCGTGCCCCGACACTTAAAAATCCGAGCTGGTGGCATTTTGTTGCCGGTGCCGATTGGCGTCACCCTGACGGGCCGGAAAGCTCGATTAACGGGCGCGATGATGAGCCGGTAGTGCAGGTTTCACATAATGATGCCAAAGCCTATGCGGCATGGGTCGGACGCCGCCTGCCGAGCGAGGCAGAATGGGAATATGCCGCCGCTGCCGGTGCCGAGACGGTCTATGTTTGGGGCGATGAGCGCACAAATGACGGCGCAGAAATGGCCAATACATGGCAAGGCAGTTTTCCGATTAACAATAATCTGGCCGACGGTTATGCCAAGCGCGCGCCGGTCGGCTGCTTTCCGCCCAATGATTTCGCGCTTTACGACATGATCGGCAATGTTTGGGAATGGACCGACAGCCCCTTTATCGGGGCTCCCGACAGCCTTACCGGCGATAAAATTTATACCATTAAGGGCGGCTCGTTTTTATGCGCCCCGAATTTCTGTCGCCGCTATCGCGCCGCCGCGCGGCAAGCGCAAGAAGCCGGTCTCCCGACCAGCCATATCGGTTTTCGTACCGTCAAATCCAATTAATCCACCACACTGAGATGGCGTTGAATTTTCTTGCCAGCTTGGCGGAAGTGAAGGAAGCTTATGTCATATGAAGCGAGGAGGGCTTTATGGATTTACAACCGACAGCGCAAGATTTGGCCTTTGAAGCCGAGGTAGAAGAATTTCTGAACGGCCATCTTGATGATGAGTTACGCCGCGCCGGCACATTGAGCAGCGGCATTTGCGGTGCCCATGAGCCGACCATGCGCTGGCATCGTATTTTGAACGAAAAAGGTTGGGCCGCACCGCGTTGGCCGGTTGAATTTGGCGGTACGGGCTGGAGTGATATGCAACACTATATTTGGGCCAGCGCCTGCGCGCGCCACAAGGCCCCGCGCCTTTATCCAATGGGTGTCGGCATGATCGGCCCGACTTTGGCCGTGTGCGGCACGAAACAGCAGCAAGCGCATTATTTGCCGAAACTCTTATCGGGCGAGCATATTTGGTGCCAGGGCTATTCGGAGCCGGGCTCGGGCTCTGATTTGGCCAGCCTACAATGCAAGGCCGAGCGCGATGGCAATGATTATATTGTCAATGGCACGAAAATTTGGACAAGCTATGCCCATCATGCCAATCATATTTTCTGCCTTGTTCGCACCGATACAAGCGGTAAGCCACAACAGGGAATTTCCTTTTTATTGATCGACATGACCGCGCCGGGGGTCAGTGTCGCACCGATTGTCACCTTGGCCGGTGACCATGAGGTCAATCAGGTGTTTTTCGATAATGTGCGCGTGCCGGTGGCCAATCTGGTCGGCGCCGAACATGAAGGCTGGAGTGTCGCCAAAACCTTGCTGACTTTTGAGCGAAGCAGTGCCTATGCGGGGCGTTTGATGACCCGCCTCGCCGAATTGAAGCCACTCATTGAGGCGACACAAGACGGCGCCTTGGCGCGCCGCTTTGCTGAATTATCGATTGAGGTCGAAGCCATTCAAATCTCGGAATTTCGTATCCAAAGCAGTTTGGCGGCAGGCCAATCGCCGGGCGCTGCCTCATCGCGCATAAAAATCAAAGCGACGGAAACGCAACAGCAAATGGATGGCATGGCGGTGGCCGCGCTCGGTCATTATGGCGTGCCATGGCAACCGGCAGCACGCGAGCCGGGCAATAATGAGGCGGTTATCGGACCGCAACAAGCGCCCATGCTGATTGGTGATTTTTTCAATAATCGTGCGGCGACGATTTATGGCGGGTCAAACGAAGTGCAGCGCAATATTCTCGCCAAAGCCGAATTGGGTCTTTGACGGCGCGCCCTTAGGCGCATGGTCTCAGAATATCAATAGGTTAGGACTTTAGAGCCGAGTGCAAATCCTATTTATGGTCATCCATCTGGTCTACCATGGAAACCATAATCTCTGCTCCTCAAACAAATATGATTGAAGATCAATGGTTTGGACCGTGGATCACGGTACTTGAAACTTGAAAATGGTGCCCAGGAGAAGACTCGAACTTCCGCGTCCATACGGACACTAGCACCTGAAGCTAGCGCGTCTACCAATTCCGCCACCTGGGCCTTAGAGACAATTCGTTTAGGCGGCGCTCCGGTAAAAGTCAAGCAACGAAAAACTGCGCGGCTTTTGTCTTTTTTCTTCACCCGTGCCGGAACATATATTAAGTAACGAGCCAAGATAAGTTCGACTGTCAGCGAGGAAAGACACATATGTCCGCCTTTAAACCGCTTCCCCAAAATGCCCTTATCACCGTTTTCGGCGGCACCGGATTTTTGGGTCGCCATATTGTGCGGCGCTTGAGCAAAGACGGCTATCGTTTGCGCATTGCCACGCGGCGTCCCAATGAAGCGCTGTTTTTGAAAACCAATGGCACGCCCGGCCAGATTGACATCACACAGGCCAATATTCGCGATGCAGCCAGTGTCGCGGCGGCGCTGGACGGCGCCGATGGGGTCGTCAATGCGGTCGGCATTCTTTATGAAAGCGGCAAACAGAAATTTGACGCTGTGCAAGCGCGCGGCGCGGCACTGATTGCCGATGCGGCGGCCAAGCACGGGCTCGCCCATATGGTGCATATTTCCGCCATTGGCGCCGATGCTGACAGCGCCTCTTCTTATGCCAAAAGCAAAGCGACCGGCGAAGCGGCGGTTTTGGAACTCATGCCGCACGCACATATTTTGCGTCCCTCCATTGTCATCGGGCCGGAAGATGATTTTTTCAATCGCTTTGCCGCCATGGCCATGCTGGCCCCTGCCTTGCCGCTGATTGGCGGCGGCGAGACACGCTATCAGCCGGTCTCGGTTTTTGATGTCGCTGAGGCGGTGGCGGCGTGTTTGAACGGGGCGATGTCGGGCATTTATGAAATCGGTGGGCCCGATATTTTCAGCTTCAAGCAATTAATGGAACTGCTCAATCAAGAGACCGGCCGCCAGCGGCTTTTGCTGCCCCTGCCGTTTTTCGCCGCATCGATGATTGCCGCCATTGCGCAATTCTCAACCCTGGTCGGCATGCAGCCGCTTTTGACCCCGGATCAAATTATTCTTTTGAAAAGCGACAATATTGTCGGCGCTGATTTTGCCGATCGCGACCTGGCCGCACTTGGCATTGCGGCGCGCCCGATTGCCGGTGAATTGGATTATTTGGCACGCTTCCGCCCACATGGCAAAAAGCCGAGCTGATATTCGCTATATAAAGAGCAAAATGGCAATACCCAGCGCAATGCGATAGAGCACAAAGGGCAAAAGCGATAGGCGGCGCGTCAATTTCAAAAATATATCAATGCTGATAAAGGCAAAAAATGCGGCCAGCACTGCCCCCAAAAAGGCTATGCCCAAAGCCGCAACATTCCCCGCCGCCCATAAATCAAGCAGGCCGAAAAGCGCGAAAGCCAAAATGACCGGCATGGCCATAAGCATGGAATAGCGCGCCGCTGCCTCACGCGAAAAGCCAAGCGCGCGACCCGCCATAATGGTCACCCCGGCGCGGCTGGCACCGGGAATAAGTGCCAGTATTTGCGCCAAACCGATCAATAAAGCGGGGCGTGCCGCGATGGCGGAAACTGTTTTCGCCGAAGCGCCATAGCGGTCGGCCAAATAAAGCGGCACGGCAAATAAAATACTGGCCCAAGCGACAATTTCCGGTGTGCGCAAAGCGTCAACCAGCCCGAAAGCCAATAGCAGGGCCGCGGCCAGCAAAATCGGCACAGTGGCATAGACCATATTGAGCGCCTCTTGGCGCGGCGCGGTATCTTTCATGCGCAGCATATCAAACGCGCCCATAGCCAAACGCACAACATCTTGGCGAAAATAAACCATCACGGCGACCAATGTGCCGAGATGCAGCGCCACATCAAACACCGCTGCAGAGACCGCATCACCCTTTTGTGTGCCGCCCCATTCATGCGCCAAAACCAAATGCCCCGATGATGAGACCGGAATAAATTCGGTAATGCCTTGAATGGCGGCGAGCAAAAGAAGCTGATCAAAACCCATGCGCCAAATTAGCCTGCGCCGCACCCTATCAGCAAGCGGGTTTCGCTTGCTCAGCTTCCCCAAAACGGCGTAATTTCATTTCATGGCGACATTGTTCCACCAACCGATATGCCCGTTCTCGCGCAAAATTCGCCTTATATTGGCTGAGAAAAAATTTGCCGTTGAATATGTCGAAGAGCGACCATGGGAAAGACGTTTGGATTTTCTCATGCTCAACCCGTCGGGCGAAGTGCCGGTTTTGGTCGGTGATGCCGGCACCGTATCGGGCCATTATGCCATCTCGGAATGGTTGGAAGAAAAAGGCGGCGCGACGCCGCTTCTACCATCCAGCGGCTTGGCGCGCGCTGAAGTGCGCCGCTTATCGGCCTGGTTTGACGATAAATTTTACACCGAAGTCAGCCGCCTCATTACTTACGAAAAAATCGACCGCCGCTTTATGGGTGCCGAGGATGGTGGCGGTGGCCCCGATATGGCGACAGTGCGTGTCGGCTTGCACAATCTCAACCTGCATTTGGAATATATGACCTATCTTTTGCAAACCCGTGATTGGCTGGCCGGCAGCGATTTGAGCCTGGCCGATTTTGCCGCCGCAGCGCATCTTTCCTGCCTTGATTATACCGGCGATGTGCCGTGGAAATTATGGCCTGTCGTGCGCGATTTCTATGCGCAGATTAAATCGCGCCCGTCTTTTCGCCCGCTTTTGGCCGATCATGTCGCCGGCATGCGCCCGCCGCCCTATTACGCCGATTTGGATTTTTAAAAATGACGGCGGCAGCCCAGTTAAAAGAAAAAATTTGTGACGCGGCGGCGGCGCAGGGTTTTGACGCTTGCCATATTGTCAGCGCCGAAAGCGATGCCAAAGCCGGTCAGGGCTTGCAAAATTTTGTCGCGGCCGGCCATCACGGGCAAATGGACTGGATGGCAAGCCGCATGGAAGCGCGCGCCGCGCCGCAAAAATTATGGCCTGAGGCGCAAAGCGTCATCATGCTGGGGGTCAATTATGGCCCCGATAGCGATCCGCTGGCGGCCTTGAAAGATGACGATAAGGGCGTGATTTCGGTCTATGCGCAAAGGCGCGATTATCATGATGTCATTAAAAAGAAACTGAAAGCGCTGGCCCGTTGGCTGGTCGGGGAAACGCAAGCCGAGGTAAAGGTTTTTGTCGACACGGCACCGGTCATGGAAAAGCCGCTGGCCATGCGCGCCGGTTTGGGCTGGCAGGGCAGGCACACGAATTTAGTGTCGCGCCAGTTTGGGTCTTGGCTGTTTTTGGGCTCGGTCTTTACCACGCTTGAGCTGCCGCCCGATGCGCCGGAACAAGACCATTGCGGCGCCTGCACGGCCTGTCTGGATATTTGCCCGACCCATGCCTTTCCTGCTCCCTATCAGCTCGATGCAAGGCGCTGCATATCTTATCTGACCATTGAGCATGACGGCATGATTGACCGAGATTTGCGCCCGCTTATGGGCAACCATATTTATGGCTGCGATGATTGCTTGGCGGTTTGCCCGTGGAATAAATTTGCCCAAAGCGGCGAGGAGATAAAGCTGGCGATGAAAGCCGATTATGACCGCCCCGATTTAATCAAATTGAGCCAATTGGATGAAGCCGCATTTCGCGCATTTTTTGCCGGCACGCCAGTCAAGCGCAGCGGTCGCGATAATTTTATCCGCAATGTGCTTATCGCTCTGGGCAATATGGCAAACCCGCAAGCGGCGCATATTGAAGCGGTTGAAGCGCGGCTCGATGATGTGTCCGACGTGGTGCGCGCCAGCGCGGTCTGGGCCTTGGCGCAGATGGATGTTGCAGCGGGAAAAACATTGGCGGAAAAAATGCGCGGCGATGACAGCGCGATGGTTCAACAAGAAATGGCGGCACTGGCGCGCCCATGAGCAAACATATTTTATTTTTCGGCTTTGGCTATTGCGCGCAATATATGGCGCCGCTTTTAGCCGCACAAGGCTGGCAGATATCTGCGACCTGCCGCGATGCAGACAAAGCAAAACGGCTGACAGATAATGGCATCACCCCGCTTATGCTGAATGGTACGCCGCTTTCACCCGCCGCATTGGACGGGGTCAGCCATATTGTTTTATCGGCCGCCCCTGACGCGCAAGGTGACCCCGCGCTGCCGCTTTTACACGATGCATTGGCGCAAAATAGCGATGCCGTAAAATGGCTCGGCTATTTATCAACCACCGGCGTTTATGGCGACCATGCAGGCGCTTGGATTGATGAGGACACGCCGCCCGGGCCGCTTGGCGAACGCGGTCAAAGACGGGTCGCGGCCGAAACCGCATGGGGGAAACTGGCGGCGGCGCATGATTTGCCGATACATTATTTCAGGCTGGCCGGCATTTACGGCCCCGGACGCAATCAATTGGCGTCATTGAAAGCCGGCACGGCGCGCCGCATAGACAAAGCCGGTCAGGTTTTTTCGCGCATTCATGTTGAAGATATTGCGACGATTTTGCTGGCCTCCATGAACAAGCCGCAGCCCGGGCGCGCCTATAGTGTGTGCGATGATGAACCGGCCCCGCCGCAAGAAGTGGTGGCTTATGCGGCAACGCTTCTGGGCCTTGAGCCGCCGCCGCTGATTGCTTTTGAGGATGCCGATTTATCGCCTATGGCAAAAAGCTTTTATGGCGAAAACAAGCGCATTAAAAACAGCCGCATCAAGCAAGAGCTGGGGGTCACGCTTTCTTATCCGAGCTATCGCGAGGGTCTGCGCGCGCTGTTTGAAGCGCAAGATTTTTAGACGGGTAAGGCGTCAATCAGTTCAATCAAGCGGTCGATTTCATGCGGCGCGGACAGGCGATGGTCGCCGTTTTTCATAAAATGCAATTCGACATCATCGCCTGTCACTCTTTCGCCCAGTTCCAAAGACAGTTCCCACGGCACGGCATCATCTTGCTGACCGTGCAAAATACGTACCGGCACATTTATCTCAATCGGCGCACCCAGCATGAGATGGGCGCGCCCGTCTTCAATCAGCGCTTTGGTGATGGGATAGCCCTCAGGGTCATATTCGGACGGGTCATAAATCAGCCCCTCATCCATCAACTTGATGCGCGCCTTACTCGAAAAACGCGCCCACATGAGCCGCTCGGTCATATCGACCGCCGGCGCAATGAGCACCAAAGCCGCGACTTTTTCGGGCCGGTCAAGCGCCGCCATTAAAGACAGCCAACCGCCAAAGCTGGAACCGATGAGAATTTGCGGGGTCGCGCATAAATGGTCGAGCATATGGGGAATGTCGCCGCGCCAATGGCTCATTGTGCCGTCGGTAAATTGCCCGCTTGAGGCACCATGGCCGAAATAGTCAAAGCGCGTAAACGGACGATTATGTTGACGCGCCCAATCGGCCAAAGCGGTCGCTTTCGTGCCGCTCATATCGGAACGAAAACCGCCGCAAAACATAATGCCCGTGCCCGCACCGGCTTGCTGCATATAGGCCAATTTCTGTGGCCCCAAAGAGGTCTCGGCGCGGTCGGTAAAAAGCATGGGCGAATTCATCAGCTCTCCGTTTGGGAAATGACGCAAATGGCCTTAAAAAGATTACATCTATAATGCCAAAGGATGGTCTCAATGTCGAACCGCTTTCAAATGCCGTCTACCGATGCGGTTGATTTGACCGGACGCACGATTTTGCAAGTCGTGCCGGAGCTTGAGACGGGCGGCGCGGAAATAACCACAATGGAAATGGCTGAGGCGATTGTCAAAGCCGGCGGTCGTGCGCTTGTCGCCAGTGAGGGCGGCGCGCTGGAAAGCCGCATTGAAGCGGCGGGCGGCGAGATTGTGCATATGCCGGTCGCGTCAAAAAACCCTGTCACTCTTTGGCGCAATGTCGGGCGCTTGGCCAAGCTGATGCACGCAGAAAATGTCGATCTCATTCACGGCCGCTCGCGCGCGCCGTGCTGGTCGGCCTTATTTGCCGCCAAGCGCACGCAAACGCCCTATGTTACGACTTTCCATTCTACCGTTCACGGCACGCCGCGCGCCAAGGTGCTTTACAATTCCTCATTGGTGCGCGGGCAAGTCAGCATCGCCAATTCGCATTTTACTGCCGCGCGTATTGAGGCGATTTATCCCTGGGCCAAATCTCGCTTGCGCGTCATTCCGCGCGGCTGTGACGAGCGCGCCTTGGCGCAGGATAATTTCTCAAGCGCAGACCGCCTAGCCAAACGCGCCGAATGGGACGTCGATGAAGATGCTTTTGTCATTATCTGCCCGGCGCGCATCACCCATTTAAAGGGCCAACATGTGTTGATTGAGGCGCTGGGGCAAATTGACCATACACTCAAGCCGAAGCTGGTTCTCGTCGGCAGCGCGCAGGGGCGCGAGAATTATGTGTCAGATTTGAAAAATCAAGCGGCGGCTCTGGGGCTGTCGCACCGACTGGTTTTTGCAGGTCTTGAAACCAATATGCCATCCGCCTATGCGGCAGCTGATCTGGCCATTGTGCCGACCATCCGCCCTGAACCGTTTGGCCGCACCATTATTGAAGCGCAGGCCGCGGGTCTGCCGGTCATCGGCTCTGATGCGGGGGGCTATCGCGAAACCATTATCGCCAAAGCGCCGGAAGAGGGCGGCACGGGCTGGCTTGCGGAAATGGGCAATGCGGCAGCATTGGCAGCACAAATCAGCGCCGCCTTGACCATGCCGAAGACGGCATTTTTGAAACTGGGTGAAAACGGGCGCGCCAATGTATTGGCCAATTATACGCGCAATGCCATGTGCAACCGCACGCTTAATGTCTATCAGGAATGTTTGTCGTGACGGCAAATATGCCAAGCAAGCGGCCGATTAAAGAACCGGGCGGCATTTTACTGGTCGCTTTGGGCATGAGCGCGCAAGAGATAGAAGAGGCCATAGCCGCGCTTTACCCGATATCAAGCTCGCTCACCGTGCTGGCGGCGCAGCATAATGACGTGCTTCGTAAAGCCGATGAGGTTTGGGTTTACGCCCCGCTCGGCCTGCTCGGTTTTCTCGCCCTGATAAGACGCATTTCTTGGCGTCGCTTTGACGGCGTCTATCAACCCCGAAAAACGCCTCTTTGGCTCAAATATCTTATTTGGCCGCGCCCGCTTTGGCATTACGCCCTATCGGAAGTCTAAACGCGCACCCGCAAACCACAATTTTATTGACAGTCGCGCATTTGCCCCTAAACCTAACTTTCACGGGCACAAGCCCGCATGGCAATTATTGAAGGAGCAAAGCCATAGCACGTAGACCACACGCCGCGCAGCCCCAGCGACAGCAAGGCCCGCGCGTCAATCGTATGATTACCTCACCGAAAGTCCTGCTTATCGGTGCTGCGGGAGAGAAAATGGGCACGGTGGATACGGATTCCGCCCTCGCCATGGCAGAAGAAGAGGGGCTCGATCTGGTCGAAGTATCGCCCAATGCCGACCCGCCGGTTTGCAAAATTCTCGATTATGGCAAGCTCAAATATCAAGAACAGAAAAAAGCCAGTGAAGCCCGTAAGCGGCAGAAAACAGTCGATGTCAAAGAGATTAAAATGCGTCCCAATATCGATACGCATGATTATGACGTCAAAATGCGCAATGTGGTGAAATTCCTCGAAGGCGGCGATAAGGTGAAAGTCACCATGCGCTTTCGCGGCCGCGAAATGGCGCACCAGGAATTGGGCATGGATGTGCTCAATCGGGTGCGCGACGATGTTGAGGCATTATCCAAAGTCGAGGCCATGCCGAAAATGGAAGGCCGCCAAATGATTATGGTTTTGGCGCCGCGATAAACGGCCCTCGCCATTACGGGTTTTTCATTAAATCAGGCCGGTCGGTAATGATTGCGGCGACGCCCATATTGGCCAGACGGCGCATATCGGTCGGGCGATTAACCGTCCAGGCCGACACGGTGAGCCCCAAATCCGTCGCCAGCGCCATATTTTCTTCCGTTATATCGCGCCAATCGGCAAACCAGCCCGTTCCGCCGCCCGCTTTAATGGCGCGCAAAACCCGTGCGCCATGGCTTTTGCCCTCCATATCGCGCCAATCCATGCCGCCCCACCATGGCGCGCCGTTTTTCGAAGCGGCGCGAATAAGCGCCGCCATGCTGCCCGGCTTGTCTTGCGCCGCGCTTTCATGATCCGGGTCGGTTTCGGCAAAGCCCATCGTCGTATGGGCGTGAGCCATGTCAGGCATTGCGGCGCGCACGCGATTGATACAGCGCCAATCAAAAGAAATGACAATATGGCGCGCTGCCATAGATGATACGGCCAAATGGTCAATATAAGCATCGGCCAAGTTTTCCGCTTGCGCAGCATCGCGCATATCGGTTTTCAATTCGACATAGGCACGAAAATCACTATCGGTCCGTTCGGCCAAAAGCTTGTCAAAAGCGGCAAGGCTCGGAATTTGTGCGCCATCCATATGCGCGCGGTCAGGATGGCGCGCAGCATAGGCTGACCCCGCTTGCAGACTGCCGACATCGTAATTTTGCAGCTCGGCAAACGTCAAAGTGTCAATGCGCGGTGTCGGTTTTTCGAGAAAGGCGCCATTTTGCCGTGTCGCTTCGGCTTTCAACCGCCCATCATGGTGAATGACCAATTGCCCGTCGGCGCTCAATTGCAGGTCAAACTCAATGCCGTCCACACCCAGCGCAATGGCGCGCTCAAAGCCTTCCAGCGTGTTTTCCGGCCATAAATCGGCGCCGCCACGATGGGCAATATTCAATGTCTGGGCCAGCTTTCCACTCCTGCTGCAAAGGCTTGCAATTTAGCCTCTATCGCGTATAACACCGGCTGCTTGAGACGCATAGTTTTATGAAGCAGCGTTTCGGGTCAACCGGCTGGCCGACACGGGCTGCCAAGTCGGTTGTTGACGCAATCCAATTTGGAAGGAAGACGAAATGCCCAAAATGAAAACCAAATCGGGAGCCAAAAAGCGCTTTAAGCTGACGGCTTCAGGTAAGGTGCGCGCCGGACAGGCCGGTAAACGCCACGGCATGATTAAGCGCACAAACAAGCAAATTCGCAATCAGCGCGGGACAACGGTCTTGTCACCGCAAGATGCGAAAATCGCGCGCAAATTCCTACCCAATGGTTAAGGAGGAGAAGATATGTCTCGTGTGAAACGCGGCGTGACTTCCCATGCACGCCATAAAAAAGTTCTATCAAAGGCCAAAGGCTATTACGGCCGCCGCAAAAACACCATTAAGGTGGCAAAACAAGCGGTCACCAAGGCCGGACAATATGCCTATCGCGACCGCCGCGCCCGCAAGCGCAATTTTCGCGCTTTGTGGATTCAGCGCATTAATGCCGCTTCCCGTTCGCACGGTCTGGCCTATGGTCAGTTTATCAACGGGCTGGGTAAGGCCGGCATTGAAGTGGACCGCAAAATGCTGGCCGATTTGGCCGTGCACGAACCGGCCGCTTTTGAGGCATTGGTCGGGCAAGCGCGCGCCGCGCTCGACTAAAGCCCATCGGCAAAAGCGATTGACGGGGTCACCGCACCCCTGCAACATATGCCCCGCCCGCATCTTTAACAGACTTGTCTGAACCGATGCGGGTGGGGTTTTTTGTGAGAGACTGTGAAATACATGAGCGCAGAAGCAAAAAAACTGGAAGCCGAGATCCTCGCTGCCATTGAAGCGGCAGATGATGCGCGCGCGCTCGAAGACGTGCGCGTGGCGGCTTTGGGCAAAAAGGGCTCGGTCTCGGCACTGTTAAAGACGCTTGGCGGCATGAGCCATGAAGAACGGCAAGTCAATGGCCCGCTTTTCAACGCGCTGCGCGACAGCGTCACCGCTTCTATTGCTGTAAAAAAAACGACACTCGATGCCGCCGCCTTAAACGCCCGTCTGGCCGAAGAAACGCTGGACATGACCCTACCGGTCGAGCCCGATTCCCAATTTGACGGGCGCATCCATCCGGTCAGCCAGGCGATGGAAGAAATCAGTGCGATTTTTGCCGATATGGGTTTTGATGTGGCCGAAGGGCCTGATATTGAAAGCCAGTTTTACAATTTCACCGCTTTGAACATTCCCGACGCCCATCCGGCGCGGCAAATGCATGACACATTTTACATGCAGGCCGAAGAAGATGGCGAAAAGCTCTTATTGCGCACTCATACTTCACCGGTGCAAGTGCGCACCATGCAGGACGGGCAAAAAGACAAAAGCGGCCCGCCTTTCCGTTTTATTGCGCCGGGCCGCACTTATCGCTGCGATAGCGACCAGACGCATACGCCGATGTTCCATCAGGTCGAAGGTTTGGTGGTCGATGAGACCACCCATATGGGCCATTTGAAACACACATTGGAAGCTTTTTTGGCGGCGTTTTTCGAGGTTGAGAATATCGCCATTCGCTTCCGCCCCAGCTATTTCCCCTTTACCGAGCCGAGCATGGAAATAGACATGCAGTGCTATCGTGACGGCGATAAGCTGGTCGTCGGTGAAGGCAATGATTGGATGGAGATTGGCGGCTCGGGCATGGTCAATCCGCATGTGTTGCGCCATGCCGGCATTGACGCTGATAAATATCAGGGTTTTGCCTTTGGCATGGGCATTGACCGCCTCGCCATGTTGAAATATGGCGCGCCCGATCTGCGTAGCTTTTTTGAGGCCGATTTGCGTTGGCTCAAACATTACGGCTTTGTGCCGATTGATGTGCCGGGTCTGGCCGCCGGTCTGTCCAATAAATCCCTTGCCGCACTGAGCGCCGATAAATAGGAGGGCATGATGAAGTTCACCCTCTCTTGGTTATTGGAGCATCTCGACAGCACGGCATCGCTGGCCGAGATTGTCGATAAATTGACGCTTATCGGGCTGGAAGTAGAAGCACTGAGCGACCCGTCTGAGACTTATGCCAATTTTGAAGTGGCGGAAATTATTGCCACCGAGCCGCATCCCGAAGCCGACCGCTTGCAAATCTGCACAGTGAAAAGCGGTGCGGGCGAGCAAAAACTGGTTTGCGGTGCGCCCAATGCGCGCGCCGGTCTTATCGGCATTTTGGCGCAAGAAGGTGCAGTTATTCCGTCCAATGGCATGGTGCTCGGCAAAGCGAAAATTCGCGGTGTCGAAAGCCGTGGCATGATGTGCTCGGGCGCCGAACTGGGCCTATCTGACGACCATGACGGCATTATCGAGCTTGCTGATGCGCCGAACATCGGCACACCCGCCGCCGAGGCATTGGGTTTAAATGACCCGATGATTGAGATTGGCATTACGCCGAACCGCCCTGATTGTTTAGGCGTGCGCGGCATTGCCCGCGATTTGGCGGCCGCCGGTCTCGGCACGCTGAAAGACGATATGGCGCTAGCCGTTCAAGGCGAGAAAGATAGCGGCACTCAAATTGCCGTGTCGGGCGACACCTGCCCGCTTTTTGCCGGATGTCGTATTGAGGGCGTCAAAAATACTGAAAGCCCGGCTTGGTTGAAAGCACGGTTGAAGGCCATTGGCCTCAACCCGATTAACGCGCTGGTCGATATCACCAATTTTATTTCCTACGATCGCGGTCGCCCTTTGCATGTTTATGATGCCGATAAATTGACCGGCACGGTGAGCGCACGGCAGGCCAAAAACGGCGAAAGCTTTATCGCGCTTGATGAGGAAAGCTATGACTTGCGTGACAGCGATTGCGTGATTGCCGATGAGAAAGGCGTGCTGGGGCTGGCCGGTATTATGGGCGGGCTGGAAAGCGGCGCGGGCTTGGATACGCAAAATGTGCTGGTTGAAAGCGCTTGGTTTGAACCGGTCGCCATTGCGCTATCGGGGCGCCACCATAATATAGACAGCGATGCGCGCTATCGCTTTGAGCGCGGCGTTGACCCGGCTTCGGTCGAAAGCGGCCTGAAACTGGCGGTGCAGATGATTGTCGAGATTTGCGGCGGCACGGTTTGTGCGCCCGTCATTGCCGGCAAAATGCCAGATACGGCAAAAACCGTGACCTTTGACCCGGCCCGCGTGCAGGCGCTGACCGGGCTTGCTATTGCTGAAAAAGACATGCAAAGCATTTTGGAAAAGCTCGGCTTTGAGGTGAAGGCGGGCAAGAAAAGCTGGCAGGTCAATGTGCCGAGCTGGCGACCGGATATTGATGACGCGACCAATGGCGCCGATATTGTTGAAGAGATTGTGCGTATTTACGGGCTTGATGAAGTGCCGTCCACGCCGCTGCCGCGCGCCAATGGCGTGGCCACGCCGACCCTGACTTTGGCACAACGCCGCGCCGGTTTGATGCGGCGCGCTTTGGCGACACGCGGTCTGGTCGAGGCGGTCACTTGGTCGTTTGTTTCAAAAGCACAAGCCGAGGCCTTTCATGTCGCCGATGGGCTCGAACTGGCCAATCCCATTTCCTCTGAGCTGAGCCATATGCGCCCGTCGCTTTTGCCCGGGTTGATGGCGGCGGCGCAAAGAAATGCCGACCGCGGCGCGGCCACCATTAATCTGTTTGAATTGGGCGATGAATTTAAGGGCGCCACACCGGGGGCGCAGCGCTTCGCGGCGGCCGGTTTGCGCGCCGGATTGGCACAAGCCAAAAACTGGCGCGGCGCGGTAGAAAGCGTTGATGCTTATCAAGCACGCGGCGATGCCGAAGCGGCGCTGGCCGCTTGCGGGGTCAACCCGCAGGGCTTGCAAATCCTGCCGATTGGCGAGAATAGCGGCATTGATTGGTATCACCCGGGGCGCTCAGGCATGCTGGCACGCAATCCCAAACAGCCCATGGCGGTGTTTGGCGAAGTGCATCCGGCGCTGTTGCAGCAATTTGATATTTCGCTACCAATGGTGGCTTTTGAAGTTTGGCCCGATACCGTGCCCGCGCCGAAAGCAAATGCCGATATTGCGCGTAGCGCATTGGCGCTATCCAATTTACAAAGCCTGACGCGCGATTTCGCTTTTGAAGTAGCGGCTGAAATACGCGCCGCCGATATGGTGCGCGCGGCCAAAGGGGCGGATAAAAAACTGATAGAGGCTGTGCGCATATTTGACGTGTTTCAAGGCGGCAATCTGCCCGACGGCATGAAATCCGTGGCTCTGGAAGTGACGCTGCAACCGCGCGAGCAAACCCTGACCGATGCTGAAATTGAAGCGGTCGCCGATAAGGTGACGGCGGCGGTTGAAAAAGCGACAGGCGGTAAATTGCGCGGGTGAATATGACGCCCCATTTGACGCCCCATTTGACGCATTGGCGCGGGCGCGCGCGGGTGCTATATCCTGCCCCATGAGTGCTATTCGCAAATCCCATATTCGCAATTTTTCCATTATTGCGCATATCGATCACGGTAAATCGACGCTGGCCGACCGGCTAATTCAGGTGACCGGCGGGCTGTCCGAGCGTGAAATGTCCGAGCAGGTTTTGGACAACATGGATATTGAGCGCGAGCGCGGCATCACCATTAAAGCGCAAACCGTGCGCCTCGATTATACGGCACAAGATGGCGAGAGCTATCAACTCAATCTCATCGACACGCCGGGCCATGTGGACTTTGCTTATGAAGTGAACCGCTCTTTGGCGGCCTGCGAAGGCTCTTTGCTGGTCGTTGATGCCAGCCAGGGCGTCGAAGCGCAAACTTTGGCCAATGTTTATCAAGCGATTGATGTTGACCATGAAATCGTGCCGGTGCTGAACAAGGTCGATTTACCGGCCGCCGAGCCGGCGCGGGTGAAAACGCAAATTGAAGATGTTATCGGGTTGGATACACAAAACAGTGTCGATATTTCCGCCAAAACCGGTTTGGGCATTGGCGATGTGCTGGAAGCCATTGTCACGCAATTGCCGCCGCCCGAAGGCGACGCAGAAGCGCCGCTGAAAGCCATGCTGGTCGATAGCTGGTATGACGCTTATTTGGGCGTTGTGGTGCTGGTGCGGGTGATTGACGGCACGCTGAAAAAAGGCATGAAAATCCGCATGATGTCGACCGGTGCGACGCATCCGGTTGACCAAGTCGGCGTGTTCCGCCCCAAGCGCGACACGGTGAATGAACTTTCAGCCGGTGAGATTGGTTATTTCACGGCGGCCATTAAAGAAGTGGCCGATACACGCGTCGGCGATACGGTGACCGAAGATAAAAAACCCTGCAGCGAGGTTTTGGACGGTTTTAAACCGGCCCAGCCTGTTGTTTTCTGCGGGCTTTTCCCGACTGACTCATCGCAATTTGAAGATTTGCGCGAAGCCATGGCCAAGCTGCGGCTCAATGATGCAAGCTTTGATTATGAAATGGAAACCTCAGCCGCTTTGGGCTTCGGTTTTCGCTGCGGCTTTTTGGGGTTGCTGCATCTGGAAATTATCCGCGAGCGGATTGAGCGCGAGTTTGACATCGACCTCATCACCACCGCCCCCAGCGTGGTCTATCGGCTGCATATGAATGACGGCGCGATGGAAGAGCTGCACAATCCGGCCGATATGCCAGATGTGGTGAAAATTGACCATATTGACGAGCCGTGGATTCGCGCCTCCATTTTGGTGCCCGATGATTATATGGGCGCGGTTTTGAAATTGTGCGAAGACCGCCGTGGGCGGCAGATCAATCTGTCTTATGCCGGCACCCGCGCCATGCTGGAATATGAACTGCCGCTGAACGAAGTGGTGTTTGATTTTTACGACCGTTTGAAAAGCGTGACGCGCGGCTATGCCAGTTTTGATTATCAAATGGCCGATTACCGCACCGGCGATCTCGTCAAAATGGCGATTCTCGTCAATGGCGAGCCGGTCGATGCGTTGTCGACCATTGTCCACCGCGACAATGCGGAAGCCCGCGGTCGCGCCATGTGCGAGCGGCTGAAGGGCCTTATTCCGCGCCATTTGTTCAAAATTCCCATTCAAGCGGCGCTGGGCGGCAAAATCATCGCCCGCGAGACCATTGCTGCGCTCAGAAAAGACGTAACGGCGAAATGTTATGGCGGCGACGCCACGCGCAAACGCAAATTGCTCGACAAACAAAAAGAGGGCAAAAAGAAAATGCGGCAGTTCGGCAAGGTCGATATTCCGCAAGACGCGTTTATTCAAGCGTTGAAGATGGATGATTAGAATGACCGCCCCGAGGCGGAAGGCGCACTAAATCTCGCTTTGCTTGATAAGTGCTTTTACCGCGCCAATTCGGCAAGGTCGATATTCCGCAAGATGCCTTCATCCAAGCCTTGAAGATGGATTATTAGACCTTGTTTCTTTCGGCGCAGGCTTGGCTTGTGGCCCGCGCGCCGAAACGGGTCGCCATCGGCTAACGCCGCTGGACGCGGGATGCGTTTATTCCGACTTAGGGGCTTCGCCCCTCGCCGGGGCAAGGCGCACCTAAGCCCGCAAGCGGGCAGGTGCTTTTAGCCCAAGCGCTGAAGATGGATGACTAACCCGCAAACCGCTCAAACCGCCATGTCACGCCGCAAAAACTGAACGCCTCATCGTTCACATCCAATCCGGCCTGTTCGGCCCGCGCCAAAAGCGCGGCGGGGCTGTCTTGTCCGGCTCGCAAAGTAACGGCGGCAATATAAGGGTCGCAACCCGCTTCTTCGACAAATTCAATATAAGCGCCGTCAAACAAGACGCGATGGCCGTCAAGCGGGCGTTGCAAATTCTCCGCCCATTGCTGCGCCAGCGCAGCCGCATCAGGCGCGTGTAACTCAAGCGCCGCCACCGCACCGGCGGCGGTCTCTTCTGCTTTGGGTTTATCGATGTCCGGCCAGCGCGCCCAAAACCAATGCGCATCGGGGCTATGCCAAGCCTCATCGCCTGCATCGGGCGGCATGGAATCGATGGAAACAATGGCCGCGCCGAAATCGCTTGGGTGAAAATGCGTCGCCACCAGACCGTCCGCATCATGGTTCCACACCGGCCGTAGGCCTTTTTCGGCCAGCCGTGTAATATGCGGGCGCGCATCATCGCATTGCAAAATCAGCATATAGAAACTGTCGCCGCGCCGCGCCAAATGCCGCCCTGCCGCCGTGTCGCTCTCATTGGGTAAGGGGCTGACCACTTCAATGAAATCACCGCCCGAAACCAATAGGCCGTTTTCCAACCCGAAATGCGCCACGCCGGGGTCACGAAACACCACCGGCCCGTTCAACACCCTGCTCAAGCTGTTAAGTGTCGGCTCTAAGGCGTCGGCGGCAAAAACAATTTGTCTGATGCGCATCATATGCTCCCTGCCAAAAAGGCTAGGCACATGAGGCGTATGGGTCAAGAAACAAGCCTGGCTTGAAACTGTCATCTATTCCCGCTAACTAGACGGACTAGGACAGGTGGCCGAGTGGCTGAAGGCGCACGCTTGGAAAGCGTGTAGGCGTTTATAGCGTCTCGAGGGTTCGAATCCCTCTCTGTCCGCCATTTTTCTCGGGTTCACCCAACCCTAAAAAGAAAAAGGGCGACCGCAAATGTGCCGCGGCCGCCCCAACTCGGAAACAATAAAACGTTCTAAGCGTCGTCTTGCGGCCCCCAAAGCGGCAATAAAATAATGGCCAGAACGGCAGCCAGAAACGCATACATGACAGGATCGCTCGGCATTAGTGAAAATGTCGGCGGCGTGGTGCTGGCACCAATATTGGCGACATAGTCCATGCCGGCTTGAGAGACATCACCGCCGCTGGCTTTCAAATTGGCAAGCCGATGGCCGGTCAATTCCATATTATAGGTATAAAAAGACATGGTCATATTGAAGTAATAGACCACGCACAGACCGTAAATTGAGGCGATGGCTTTCATCACCACATTATCCGGCGAGCGCTGGCTGACCACGGATGACACGCGAAACGCCACCCAAATCGAAAACGCCATGCCGATAAAATACAGCCCGGTTGATTGCACACTGCCCGATTGCAAATTCATGATATCAAGTTCGGTCATGTTTCCCCCCTTTGATTGAAACTGTTTGACTCCACACGCAAAGCTTGCATGACCTGCGACATATTGTCATTAAATTTTTGTGACATTTTTTCATTTCTTCCGCACCGCCGCTATACGGTTTTTTAACACTCACCCTGCTAGCACCTGACTTACAGGCGGTTCGCCTGTGCGTATTGGTGAGAGGCAGGGGTATGAAGCTCAAGAAACGTTTGACACAAAATATCGGGATTGATCCGGGCGTGGCTGCGCTGATGGCCACCGGCATGGCCGGTTTGGTGGCCGTCACCCAAGATGATGCGCCGCCGCAAAAACCCGAGGAACAAGCCGAGACGCGAGCACGGCAAGATGCACCGACGCTTAATGAAACGCCTTTTGCCGACCCGGTTTTACCACCGCCACCGGCCCATGCGCCGGGCCAAAGAGAGGTTTTCATTGAGCAAGAAACCGCGCCCTTGCCGATTGCCGAATTGTTGCCGCCGGTTGAGGCCGCGCCGCCGATCGGCTGGCAAGCCACCCCGCAGCATATGGTCGAGCCTTTGGCCGAAAACCCACCGCCGCCCGAACCGCGGGTCGCAGAAGAGACACCGCCGCCACCGCCGCAAGAGGAGGATGAGGAAATGACCGACGAAGATAATGACGAGATGATGATGTCAATGGCCGATGATGCGCCGACTGCTTCGGGTAATATTGACTTGCCGCGCGGGCAAGCAAGCCCGGGCAATATGGATTTCGAACCACCAACGCCGCAAGAAGAGGCGCTTTGGGATTGTTTGTTCCACGATGTCAATGTGCCGCAAAATGAAGTGGCGCCGCCCTTTGAAGTGCCGCTCAATAGAGACATTACCGAAGCGCGCTTGCTGTTGGAAATCTCATTTGGTGATCCGGTTTTGGATGCTGGCGGCTTTGCACTGCGCGCACCCGATTGGGTGCCGCTGGAAGAAGAATTGGTGCGTATTGAAAACGGCAATGAAATCTGGCTGGTGGCCAATGTTGATTTGAACGACCATTCCTATCTGTCAAATTTGCCGGTTTCGATTATTTCGCTTGCCGACCCGACCCTGTTTCGCATTTTGGATATTTATGTCGGCCCACCGGGCGATACCTCATTTGAAGACACTTATTTCACCGCCGATGCATCGGAAGATGGGGAAAGCTATGGCGAAGAAGATTATGGCGAAGAAGGCGACGAAAACAGCGCTGTCGACATTGAAATTCCGCTCAATCGGCAAATCACCACGTCACGAAAATTGACGGAAATCAATTTTGACGATGCGGCGCTTGATGCGGGCGGTATTTCTATCGATGTGCGCGGCGCATTAGAATATGGCGAACAGCTTTTCGGGGTTGAGAACGGTAATGAAATATGGCTGCGCCCCGATATTGACCTCAATGAATTGCCTTTCCTTTCCTATATTGAGATAAATGCCACGGCCAATCATGATCCGGAGGTCTCGCAAACCGTGATTATTCAAATTGGCCCGCCGGGCGATGACGCATTTGAAGATAATTATTTCACTGAAGATGAGACGGGCGATGAAATGGAAGGCAGCGCCGGCAGCCCAGATGGCGCGCCCATAGAGCCATGCGAAGAGGTGATTGAAGACTATATTGCGTCCGAGCCGATGGAGGATTTTTCCTCATCGGCTCCTGATATTTTGTAAATCGGCTAATCACGCACAAAGCGCATTAAACGATAGGTTTTGGCTTCTTTAAAGGCCGCGCTGTCAATCAAAATGCGATTCTCGTCGAGTTTTTTGATTTCCTTGCGCGCCAGCCATAAAATAAAATTGACGATTTTCGACAGAATAAAACTACGCTGGTCAATGCGCTGCTTGAGCATGGACAAAGCAAGCTCGCCGCGCGCCACCAAATTATCGGCGAAATCCAATGTCGGCAGAACCGCCTCAGTAATATCGCGATCATAATCCATCGTCACCGGGCTGGCCGCCACGGCGCGTTGAAATTCAGTGTAACTATGGCCGCTTTTGGCGATAATGCCGCGCGTGCCGTCTTTGACAAAATAATCGGCAACAATCCAAACCGCTTTGTCTTTCATGCTGCGCGATAAAACATCAAATAGTCGGTCAAGCGCAATATATTGGCAAGACTCACTCATAATCACCACGTCGAATTTTTCCTGCGGTTCAAAATCCTCGAAAACGCAATGGTGAAAAGCTTGGCCGACTTTTTCGGCATAGCTGTCCAAATGGTTAATATCGGGCGACAGACCTTCCATTTCATAACCGATGGCTTTCAACGCTTTGGACAATTCGCCTGTGCCGCAGCCGACATCCAAAATACGCACGGGCGGCGGTGGCAAAAGATCGATAATGGCTTGCTGATAGCGCGCCTGTGCCGCTTTCAAATTGGCCAGCGTCAATTCTTCCTGCGTTTCCCAAAGCCCGTAATGCAAATGTTCCAGACCCAAAACATCAGAGTAAAAGCGCAAAGCGCGGCTATCTTGCTTTGATGACATTTTTCCCTCTCGATTTTCCTGTGCCTTTTATGCACTGAAACATTGAGCCGCGCCACAAAAGACTATATTTTGCTTCCAATTTCAAAAGCTAATTTGTGGAGCGATAAATGACCGAACGGGTAAGCCATGCCGGATTGCAGATTGATAAGGAATTAGCCGATTTTGTGACCCATGAGGCGGTTCAGGGGCTGGATATATCAGCCGAGGCTTTTTGGCAGGCCTGTGCCGATGTGTTGAACGCCCATCGCGACACCAATAGGGTGCTTTTGGAAAAACGCGAAACACTGCAACAACAAATCGATGAATGGCATAAGGCGCATCTCGGTGAACCGCATGATGTGTCCGCCTATAAAGCATTTTTGCAAGAGATCGGTTATTTGGTGCCGGAGGGTGATGATTTCACCATAGAGACCGCCAATGTTGATGAGGAGATTGCCAAAATAGCCGGCCCGCAATTGGTTGTGCCGATTAAGAATGCGCGCTTTGCCATTAATGCCGCCAATGCGCGTTGGGGTTCTTTATATGATGCGTTTTACGGCACAGATGCGATTGACCAATCGGGCGATTTATCACCGGCCGGTGCCTATAATGCAGTGCGCGGGGCGCAGGTCATTGCCCGCGCCAAAGCCTTGCTCGATGAGATGGCACCGTTAAAAGGCGCAAAACATGCTGATGTTGCCGCCTATAGAGTGGTCGACGGGGCCTTAGTGGCTGACGTCAATGACGCCAAGACCACGCTTGAAAACACTGAGAAATTTGTCGGCTATCGCGGTGCGGCGGATGCGCCGGAAGCCATATTGCTGAAAAATAATGATTTGCATGCCGAGATATGGATTGATGCGACCCATAATATCGGCGCTGATGACCCCGCTCATGTGGCCGATATTTTTCTTGAAAGCGCGGTCACGACGATTATGGATTGCGAAGATTCCGTCGCCGCGGTGGATGGCGAAGATAAAGTCGAGGCCTATCGCAATCTGCTCGGCCTGATGCGGCGCGATTTGACCGTGGCGATGGAAAAAGGCGGCAAAACAATGACCCGCGCTTTGGCCGATAATCGCGATTACACCGCCCCCAATGGCGACACGCTGACCTTGCCCGGCCTGTCGCTTATGTTGGTGCGCAATGTCGGCCATTTAATGACCAATCCGGCAATTTTGGACGATCGCGGCGATGAAATTCCCGAAGGCATTATGGATGTGATGATGACCGGTCTTTTGGCGCAGCATGATTTTGCCAAAAGCGACGCGGCGGCGAAAAACTCCAAAGCCGGCTCTGTCTATATTGTGAAACCGAAAATGCACGGGCCCGAAGAAGTGGCTTTTGCAGATACGCTGTTCGGCGCGGTTGAACAGGCGCTGGGCCTGCCCGCTTTGTGCCTCAAAATGGGCATTATGGATGAAGAGCGCCGCACCACGGTCAATTTGAAAGAATGTATCCGCGCCACCAAAGCACGGGTGATTTTCATCAATACCGGCTTCCTTGACCGCACGGGCGACGAGATTCATACCTCTATGGAAATGGGACCTATGATCCGCAAGGCCGATATGAAAGCCAGCGGTTGGCTCAATGCTTATGAAGATTGGAATGTCGATATCGGTCTCGCTTGCGGCTTTCAGGGGCGCGCACAAATCGGTAAAGGCATGTGGGCCATGCCAGATATGATGGCCGATATGATTGAACAAAAAATCGGTCAGCCGAAAGCCGGGGCCGATTGTGCTTGGGCGCCGTCACCGACAGCAGCAACTTTGCACGCCATTCACTATCACCAAGTCAATGTCGATACGGTGCAAAACCGATTGAAAAACCGCAAACGCGCCGCATTGGATTCGATTTTGGCCATGCCGGTGGAAACCCATCCGCAATGGTCACCCGATGCGGTGCAACAAGAGCTCGACAATAATGCGCAAGGCATTTTGGGTTATGTGGTGCGCTGGATCGACCAAGGCGTCGGCTGTTCCAAAGTGCCCGATATCCACAATGTCGGGTTGATGGAAGACCGCGCCACTTTGCGCATTTCCAGCCAGCATATCGCCAATTGGTTGCATCACGGCATTTGCAGCGAAGAACAGGTGATGGAAACCATGCGGCGTATGGCGGCCGTGGTTGATGAACAAAATGCCGGTGATGCCGCTTATCTGCCTATGGCCGATAATTTCGACAATTCGATTGCCTTTGCTGCCGCGTGTGATTTGATTTTCAAAGGGCGCGCACAACCCAGCGGCTATACGGAACCGCTTTTACATGCGCGGCGGCTTGAATTTAAGGCCACACAATAAGCCGCGGCAAAATCAGCCGTTTCTTGCGAGGCGCGTCTTGACGATGGAAAAAGCGTAACCGGCCAATGCGCTGACAATGCA
>CATDDF010000105.1 GCA_949498175.1 Alphaproteobacteria bacterium
ACCGGCGGCGACACAAGCCTCCGCCATCGCCAAACCGGCTTCATGCGTCATGGTAATGACCGCCGTCCCGTCTTGCGCCAACACATCTGTGAACAAACGTTGTTTGGCAGCAGCGTAGTCTTCCGCGCTGGCATGATAATCCAAATGGTCGCGCGATAGATTGGTGAAACCGGCAAGCGATAGGCGCACCCCGTCCAAGCGATATTGCGCCAGACCGTGACTGGAGGCCTCCATTGCAAGATGCGTCACCTGATGCGCCACCAAATCACGCAGTGCCGCATGCAGGCGCACCGGCTCAGGTGTCGTATGGTCGAGCGCGGCTTCAATAGCTCCACCCTCACCGCCCATATCAATGCCCAACGTGCCCATTGAGGCCGCTTTGTGACCGGCGGCAACGAAGAGCTGGCGCAAAAATGCAGCGCTTGAGGTCTTGCCATTCGTGCCGGTAATGGCAGCAATATTGGGCGGCTGCATCTCAAAAAAGCGCGCTGCCATCAGCGCCAAATCGCGGCGCGGATTGTCGCTGGTCACCACCGGCACACCGGCCACCATCGGCTCTTGTGTCAAAATGGCGGCGGCGCCGTTTTCAATCGCTTGCCCGATAAAGCTGCGACCATCGGCTTCAACACCTGCCAGAGCAGCAAATAAATAGCCCGGTTGCACGGTGCGGCTATCGGCACTGAGGCCGCAAATATCAACAGATGCCATATTCGCATCAGGTAATTTCATAGGGGTCAGCTCATCGAGACGCATTGGCCAAGCCTCCCCTTAACTGGCTTGAGATTTCCGGCAAAGCCAGCGATGCTTGCTCGGCAGGATTGTCAAAATGCGGCAAGACGCCGAGCAAGGGCGCAATGCGGCGGACAATTTCACCGGCGGCGGGCGCGGCGTTCCATCCGGCCAGATTGTAACCAAAAGTTTCTTGTGTCGCTTGCGGCTCGTCGAGCATAACGAGCATGGCATAGCGCGGCGCGCGCGCGGGAAAGCCCCCGAGGAAAGATGTCACCAGCGCATTTTTATTGTAACCACCGGCTTGCGGCTTTTCGGCCGAGCCGGTTTTGCCCAAAACTTGATAACCCGGCACATTGGCCTGGCGACCCGTGCCGCCGGCCACCACGGCGCGCATCATGGCGCGCAACGCGGCGCTGGTTTGCGCCGAAATCACCCGCTCGCCGACCGGCAGCCCGACCTTGCGCAGACTTGGCTGATAAATAATACCGCCATTAATCATCGCCGCACCGGCCATGACGGCGTGCAGCGGCGTCACCGAAATACCATGCCCGTAAGATGAAGTGGCGCGCTCAATATCGGTCCAGCGTGTCGGCGTCAGCGGAGCGGTGCGCTCCGGCAATTCCATATCCAGCGCATCGGTAAAACCGAGCCTTTGCAGAAAATCATAATGCATATCTTCGGGCACGCGCAGCGCCAGCTTGGCCGAACCGATATTGGAAGAATGGACGATAATTTCTTCAATGCTTAAGGGGCGCTCTTCGCCGTGCAAATCGTTGATTTCATAACGCCCGATTTGCAACGGTTCCGCCGTGTCAAAAGTTTCATGCGCGGCGACCATACCGCTATCCAAAGCCATGGCGGCAGTAAAGACTTTGAAAATTGAGCCAAGCTCATAGACCCCCAAAGTCATGCGATTGAAATGGCTCTCTTGCCCGTTGCGCATCGGCGCATTGGCATCGAAATCAGGCAGCGAGACGAGGGCGATAATTTCGCCATTATGAGCGTCCACGACGATTGCCCCGCCGGCGCGGGCCGAGAAAGTTTTGATGGTGTCACTCAACACATCGCGCACCGCGTGTTGCACGCGAATGTCGAGGCTGGTTTTTAATGCCCCGCCGACCGCTTCTTCTTCCAATAAGCCGTCGAGATAAAGCTCCAAGCCGGACAGACCGCGCAAATCGGAACTGGCAAAACCGACCGTGTGCGCCGTCACCTCACCGGCCGGGTAGACGCGGCTGGTGCTTTGCGTCAATTTCAAGGCCGGATTGCCAAACGCCAACACATTTTGTTTTTGTGCCGGTGTCAGCCCCGACAATAAGGTGACATAACGCGCCTTGCCCGATAACAGACGCACCGCGCGTGCTTCATTCAAACGTGGCAAGACGGTTTTTAATTGACCCGCCATTTCTGCGCCATCTGATATTTTGGCAGCATCAGCACCCAGCGTGACCGTCGTGATTTGTGTCGCCAGCACGACATTATTACGATCGGTAATGGCCGGCCGCGTGAAATTGTCTTTATGCGCACCGGCACTGCGCTGCGCGGGAGCCGCATCGAGCACCGTCAATTGCACCAGACGACCGCCCAAAACCGAAAACACGATGAAGAAACAGATCAGTGCGAGGCGCAGGCGCGAGCGCGTTGTCTCAACCGCATGCTGTGTCAAATCACCGGCGCGGCGACCGAGCCGCCCGCCCAACACCATGGCCCAGTCATTGCCGACCGGCACGAGAGGCAGCTTACCGCTCCGCATCGCCACCTCCTTGCGGTATTAACAAAACCGGAATGCTGAGCGTCGTTTCATCGCGCAAATCGAGCACTTGCGAAGCACGCAAATAATCAAGCGATAAATATTGTTGTGACAATATTTGCAGACGCCGCGGGTCATTGAGGCTGGCCCATTCGGCTTGAAGCGTGCGACGGCGGTCTTGCTCAGCCGCCATGATGCGCTGCACGTCACGCAACGCCTTGGCCTCGGCCTCAGCCGAATAGCGAATGTGATAAAGCGCGGCCACCAAAATGACGAAAACAAATATCAGCGCAATATTAAGCACACGCACCATCACATCGCCTCGCCGTTGCGGGTTTGTCGGGGCGCCCGTTTGGGCAGCAAATCGGCTTCTGCGGTAAATGCCGGAGCGTCGGTGCGAAGGGCCACGCGCAAGCGCGCCGAGCGGGCGCGCGGATTGGCCTCAATCTCGGCCTCACCGGCTTTGATGGTGCGTTTGGCGGCATCGGCAAAGCTGGGGCGTGCCATATCAACATCAGGCAAATGGCGCGACGGGCGACCGGTGCGGCCGGTCCGCGGGGCAAGAAACTGTTTGACCATACGGTCTTCCAGCGAGTGAAAGGTCACCACAGCCAACCGCCCGCCCGGTTTCAAAACCTGTTCAGCCGCTTGCAGCCCGCGCATCAATTCGCCCAGCTCATCATTCAAATAAATCCGCAAAGCCTGAAACGTGCGCGTCGCCGGATGTGCCTTGCCGTAACGCGGCGCGCCGAGAACAGAACACACTGCATCAACCAAATCGCCGGTGCGCGCCATCGGCTTGCTCTCGCGGCGCGCAATAATCGCTTTGGCAATGGCGCGGGCACGCCGCTCCTCGCCATAAACGGCGATAATATTGCTCAATAATTCGGGCGCAGCTTCATTAAGCAAATCGGCAGCGCTCAACCCGTCTTGGCTCATCCGCATATCGAGCGGGCCGTCGCGCATGAAGGAAAAGCCGCGCATTGCCTCATCGAGCTGCATGGAGGAAACACCCAAATCGAGCGTGACCCCATCGACCGGCGCGGCCAGCAAATCTTGCATATCGCCGAAGCAGCCGGAGATATAAGAAAAGCGCGAACCATATTCGGCGGACAAGCCATCGGCATGAGTTTTGGTGTCGGGGTCGCGGTCAATGGCAATCACCGCACAATCGGCGGCTTCCAATAAAGCGCGCGAATAGCCGCCGGCTCCGAATGTGCCATCGACCATCACCTCACCGGCCTGCGGGGCAAGCGCGGTGACCACGTCATTCAGAAGAACCGGAATATGCGGAGCCGAATGCGGGGGCACGCTTTGCTGCTGCCTGTTCACGTCACCCCCACCACTCATTGCTGTGACCCGTCTGTGCCGCCC
>CATDDF010000106.1 GCA_949498175.1 Alphaproteobacteria bacterium
GATGATAATCTCCTTATTGTGCAGTCCGGCTTCCAAAACCGCCTCTTCCATAAGCCCGCGTAAACTGGTTTGCGCCACAACAGGGTCGCTTTCTTCGTTCACCAAATCGGTCAAAATATTGCGACAGCGCAGCGCTTCCTCGCGCATCAACGCCAAATCTTCGCGCAAATCTTCGGGCAAATCATCGCGTCCTGCCAATTCGCCCGAGACCAGGACAATCGTGCCCAAAGGCGTGCCCAGCTGATGCGCCGCCGCTGCCGCCAAACCGTCCAGCGCCGAGAGCCTTTGTTCGCGAGCCAAAATCGATCGGGTCGCCGTCAAAGCGTCCGACATGCGCCGCCCTTCGCGACTTACCCCGTAAACATAGGTCGGAATGAACACCATTGCCAAAAGCAGCGCCACCCACATGCCGATACGCAATAATTCAGGGATTTGCGGTGCGACGCCGAGCCAGGGCAAAGGGGCGTGAAAAAACGCCAAAGCCGAGGCCAGCACACCGGCAAACAAAACCAAAAGGGCGGTCGTGCGGGCGTTTAAAAGGCTTGCGGAAATGGTCACCGGAGCCAATAAGAGCAACGAAAACGGGTTGAGCAAGCCGCCGGTCAAAAACAGTAACAGGCCGAGTTGGCCGATATCATAGGCCAGAAACCATGCGGTTTGCTGCTCGGTCAGCATGTGATTGCGCGGCAATATTATCTGCAATGCGACATTGAGCGCCACGGCCAGACCGATAACGCCGAGCACCGGCGCCAAGGGCAAATCAAAACCGAACCCCCAATAAACCAAAGCCACGGCGGCGGATTGGCCGATAATGGCCATCCAGCGCAAGGCGGTCTGCACGCGCAGCCGCACGGCAGGTGCCGCACCGCCGCCCATATCGGCCAAGCCAGAGTCAAAATTCATCGCCTTTGTGTCGCTCATTGCATACCCCTTTGGCTCAAGATATAACCGGCTGGCGCGAAACGGCAACCGCCCAATACGCATATATGAATGAGCGCAATCAGCATGAAAGGTCGCCCATGAGCCGCAAAGTCAAAATCAGCCAGACCCTGGCCGCCCTTGGCATTGCCGGTATTTTGCTTTTGCTGATTTTCGAATTGCAGAGCGTCGGCACAACAGATATGCGCCAAAATGCTGAAACCCGCCTCAGCTCCAGCATTGGCGGCGCCTTTAGCCTGACCGATCAAAACGGCATGCGGCGCAGCCAAGCCGATTTTGCTGGTCGTCCCATGCTGATTTATTTCGGCTTTACCTATTGCCCCGATGTGTGCCCGACAGCGCTGGATATTATGGGCGGTGCTTTAGACAAATTACAGGCCTTGGATGCGGGTGCTTATGAGCGCCTGCAGCCGATATTTATTTCGGTCGATCCGGCGCGCGATACGCCGCCCGTCTTGCGCGATTATTTGGCCTATTTTCATCCGCGCCTGAGCGGGCTGACCGGCAGCAAGGCGGACATTGACGCGGTCAAACGCATTTATAAGATTTACGCAGCGCGCGGCGCGCAAGAAGATGAAAACGGCAATTATAATGTCGACCATTCGAGCTTTTTTTATCTGATGGATGAAAATAATCGCTATTTGGCGCATTTTGACCATGCGGTGACGCCCGACCAATTGGCAAAAAATTTATCCCAAGCGCTGGCCCGAAGACGCTAATCGCCGAACAGGCGACGCAGCAATCCGCCTATGCCGCCGCCTTGCGGCAAAGCCGCATCGGGCAGGGCGACCGAAGCGGCCAATTGTTTTTGTTCTTCCATAAAGTCCGCAAAAATTTGCGCCGGTAAGCCGCCACCGGTGACCCTATTCATTGCCGCGCCGTCATCATTGCCGACCCAAACGCCAACCACCAAAGCGCCCGAATAGCCGATAAACCAAGCATCGCGCCAATTTTGCGAAGTGCCGGTTTTGCCCGCCAATTCCACCCCGTCAAGCCGCGCTGCACGCCCCGTGCCAATGGTGATGGCGGCACGCAGCATTTGATTGAGCGCACCAATATGGTGTTCATCGACCACCGGCAAAGCGGTCAGGGCCAAGCGCTCATATAGGGTCTGCCCGGAGGCGCTGATGACGGCTTGGATAATATGCGGCACGACCTGCCGACCGCCATTGGCGAAATGCGCATAAGCCGCGGTCAATTGCAGCAGGCTGACTTCAAATGCGCCGAGCGCCAATGAGGGATGGGCGCGCAAGCGTCCGCTCAAACCCAAGCGGCGCGCCATATCAATGACCTTGTCGCGCCCGGTTTGCTCGCTGATTTGAACCGCTACCGTATTCAGCGAATGGGCCAGAGCTTCGCCCGCCGTCACCGCGCCGCGATAACGCCCGTCATAATTTTTCGGCGACCAGCCATTAATGCTGAGCGGCGCATCTTCATAGCGGTCGCCCTCAAGCAATCCGTTTTCCAAAGCCGCGAGATAAGCCACCGGCTTAAAGGCCGAACCCGGTTGGCGGCGCGCCTGCACGGCTCGATTGAACTGGCTTTTGCCATAGGCGCGGCCGCCCACCATGGCGCGTATCGCCCCATCGGGCGTCATCACCACCATGGCGGCTTGTTCGACTTGGCGCGCTGCGCCCTGCGCTGCCAAAACGCGATTAATGGCGCGCTCGGCGGCCAATTGCATGGGTCGGTCAAGCGTCGTCATGACATCCAAATCGGCGCGCGGTCGGCCGACAAAATCAGGCAATTGGTCCAGCGTCCAATCGACCGCATAATGCGCCCCATCGGTCGAACGATTGGTGATGATGATATTTTGCCCCGCCATCTCACGCGCTTCTTCGGCACTGATGAAGCCGGCATCCTGCATGGCGGCGATGACGATGCGGGCGCGCCGCGCCGCCGCCGCCGGGTCGCGCGTCGGCGCATAGCGCGACGGTGCTTTCAACAAACCGGCCAGCATCGCCGCCTCAATACGGGTGAGATTTTGCACCGGCCGATTGAAGTAAGTCTCGGCCGCCGCTTGCACGCCATAAGCGCCGCTACCGAAATAGACGCGATTGAGATAAAGCGCCAAAATATCGTTTTTGGAAAAATGCGCCTCGAGCCAAAAAGCAAGCAGCAATTCCTGGACTTTGCGCTTGAAACTGCGCTCCGGCGTCAGGAAAACATTTTTCGCCAATTGCTGTGTCAGGGTTGAGCCGCCCTGCGCCAAGCGCCCCTGTCTTATATTGACGGCCATAGCGCGCAACAAGCCGCGCGGGTCGAGGCCGTAATGGGCATAAAAGCGCCGATCTTCAATGGCGATGACCGCTTCGACCAAATGCGGGGGAAAATCGTCAAACCGCATGGGCCGTCCGCCGCGTCGCCCGCGCCGCGCCACCAAACCGTCATCGCGCGCATAAATGCTCAGCTCCGGCTGATTGCCGACCTTCCACAAATCATCCGTATCAGGCAAATCCAACGCATAGATGAAAACCAATACGCCAATGGCGAGGCCGAGCCATAGAAAGACCACCAGCCCCCAATAAGCAAAGCGTGGCAGAAATCGGTGCCGCGGTTCGGCCTCACTCATAGGGCGCGCCCCTAAATATCAAGATTGGCAACAGCCAGTGCATTTTGCTGAATAAATTCGCGCCGCGGTTCGACCACATCGCCCATTAGCTGCTCGAACAAATCATTGCTTTCGGCGACATCTTGCACTTTCACCTGCAAAAGCGAGCGTGCATCCTTATCCAATGTGGTCTGCCAAAGCTGTTCAGGGTTCATTTCACCCAAACCCTTATAGCGTTGCAGAGCCACGCCATTGCGCCCTTGATCGAGCACGGCGGCAAGCAATTCGGTAGGTGTATTTATCGCCATATCGCGGTCTTTAATAGTCAGCTTGGCGGGGTCGAGATAGACGGTTTGCAGCGCAGGGGCCAGCTCATCAAGGGCGCGGGCATCTTTTGAGGCAATGAGCGGTCCATCAATATTAAAGGCCTCACGCACACCGCGCAATTCTCGGGTGAAGGTCAGCCCACCATCGCCCGATGGCAGACCTTGCCAACCGC
>CATDDF010000107.1 GCA_949498175.1 Alphaproteobacteria bacterium
AATTCTACCCGGCGCATGCGCCATTGCTTTGGCCGATATGCCCGATGATGCGCAAGCCTATGTTTATGCTAAATCGGATGAAGCACATGCCGGTGAGGGGTTGGTTTTTGACGGCGGGGAAGGGTTTTGTGTCGCCGCCGAAAATCGTAAATTCAGCATTGAAGGGCGGCGCGATTGCCGTCGCCGCGGCCTGATTGAGGCCGATTTTGCCGTTGTTGCAGGCAATTCAGGACGCCGCCTTGTCGAGTTTACCGAGAAAAGCAATTATGGACGCCGCCGCGCCCGCATGGCCGGTCTACAAAGGCTGTTGAGCGATTTGCAATATGAGGTCGGGCCGATTGACGGCTTTGGCGGCGAACGCACGCGCGAGGCTGAAGCGGCTTATAAATTGCGCTATGGCGTAAAAGGCAACCCCAAAGGCGAGGCGCTGCTCGGTAAATTGATTGAAACCGTGCAAAACGAGGCCGGCGAACGCGGCCTGACCTTGTGCAATCGCACCGCCCATTTAATCTGGGCGGCCACGGCGCAGCTGAAAAATGACCGCTTTCAAAGCCGTGGCTGGCGGCGCGTGCCGGTCGATGAGTGCACACAAGTCATCAATGAAAGCCTGAGCGACCGATATTATTTCTATTATGCCGAGGCGGTCGGTGATGATGGCCGTCTGGTGCGCGAGGCGGGGCGGGCGAAAAGCTGGAGCGGCGCGCGCGCGCTTTGCACCAAGCCGACGCGTTTTGCCATTGATGGTGAGGAAAATTGTTTGGCGCGCGGCTTTGACCGACATGATTTCATTCGCATTGATACAGGCGCGGCGCGGCGCTGGACAATTAATTTGGAGTAGTGATGCAGCGTTTCGCCACGATTGAGGGCTGGGTGTTTGATTTGGATAATACGCTTTATCCGGCCAGCCAAAACCTGTTCGCCCAAATTGATAAACGCATGACCGCCTTCATCGGCGAGGCTTTGGCGGTTGAGCGCGATGAAGCCTATCGATTGCAAAAGCAATTTCTCGGCGAATATGGCACCACTTTGGCAGGCTTGATGAATAAACACGGCCTGCCGCCCGGGCCGTTTCTTGATTTTGTGCACGATATTGATGTCTCGGTTCTGACCCCGGACCCGGCTTTATCTGACGCGCTGGCGGCTTTACCCGGAAAAAAATTCATCTTCACCAATGGTACGGTGGCACATGCCGAGCGGGTCATGGGGCAGCTTGGCGTCGCCGCGCATTTTGAGGATATTTTTGATATTGTGGCGGGTGATTATTTGCCCAAGCCGAACCCTGGGATTTATCCCGCCATGCTGGCACGCTTCGGCTTGAACGCCGCCAATACAGCTTTTTTCGAGGATATGGCGCGCAATCTGACACCGGCCCATCAGCTCGGCATGACCACAATTTTGGTCGAAGAAAGCGGCAGAGACAGCTTGGAAGCGATGAATATGCCGGCCGAATATCGCGACCATGAGGCGGCGCATATCCACCATAAGACGGATAATCTGGCCGATTTTCTGAAAACCGTAACGCAATCATTGTGATGGATGGCGGCCGGTCATTCGCTTGCGGACGGGTGCTTGACTGCACAAAAAGGCCTGCTAATTTCCCACCCAATGGCCGCGATAAGGGCGAGAGGATAGAGTGATGGATAATCAGACCATGCAGCACATTATTGATGCTGCTTTTGACGATATCGGCAATGTTTCAGCCGACACGCAAGGTGATGTGCGCGAAGCGGTCAACGGCGCATTGGACGCGCTTGATGGCGGTCGCTTGCGCGTCGCCGAAAAAACCGATGGCGATTGGCAGGTCAATCAATGGCTGAAGAAAGCCGTTCTCCTGTCTTTCCGATTGAACGATATGAGCGCCCAATCGGGCGGCCCGCAAGCCACCAGCTGGTGGGATAAAGTGCCGTCAAAATTTGCCGGTTGGGGCGAAGATGAATTTGCCGCCGCCGGTTTTCGCGCCGTGCCCAATTGCGTGGTGCGCCGCTCGGCCTATATTGCGCCCGGCGTGGTGCTGATGCCGAGTTTTGTCAATCTCGGTGCCTATGTCGATAGCGGCACCATGGTCGATACATGGGCGACCGTCGGCTCTTGCGCGCAAATCGGTAAAAATGTTCATATTTCAGGCGGCGCCGGTATTGGCGGCGTGCTGGAGCCTTTACAAGCCGGACCGGTGATTATTGAAGATGAGTGCTTTATCGGCGCGCGCTCGGAGGTTGCCGAAGGGGTGATTGTGCGCGAGGGCGCCGTGCTCTCTATGGGCGTGTTCATTTCTGGCTCAACCAAAATTGTCGATCGCGAAAGTGGGCAGATTTATCGCGGTGAAGTGCCCCCCTATGCGGTAGTTGTGCCGGGCAGTCTGCCGTCGGAAAATGGCGGGCCGAATTTGGCCTGCGCGGTGATTGTCAAAACCGTAGATGCACAGACTCGCAAAAAAACCTCGGTCAATGAGCTGTTGCGCGATTAGGATAGTCTCATGAATCAATCGCTAGACCCTATCGAACTGGCGGCACAATTGATCCGTTGCCCTTCGGTCACTCCGACTGAAGCGGGTGCGCTCGATTTGTTGCAAGAGGTTTTGGAAAATCTCGGCTTTACCTGCACGCGCCTGCCATTTGAAGAAGCGGGCACAGAGGCGGTGGACAATCTTTATGCGCGGCTGGGCAATGAGGGGCCGCATATATGTTTTGCTGGGCACACCGATGTCGTGCCCGTCGGAAATGCAGATGATTGGCAGACAGACCCGTTTGCCGGTGACATTCGTGAGCAAGCCTTATGGGGGCGC
>CATDDF010000108.1 GCA_949498175.1 Alphaproteobacteria bacterium
GAAGGAACTGGACTGATGCGTTACCTCCCCCTCACCGATGCCGACCGCCAGGCCATGCTGGCGACAATCGGGGCCGGTCAAATAGATGATTTATTTGTTGATGTGCCGCAAGCGGCGCGCCGCGAAGGCGCGGTTGAGTTACCGCGCCATCAGGGCGAAATGCAGGTTGAGCGGCAGCTTTCGGCAATGGCGGCGAAAAACATGACGGCTTCCGCCGTGCCGTTTTTCTGCGGTGCTGGCGCCTATAAGCATCATGTGCCGGCCACGGTTGACCATATTATCCAGCGCTCGGAATTTCTCACCAGCTATACGCCTTATCAGCCGGAAATCACGCAAGGCACGCTGCAATATCTTTTTGAGTTTCAAACGCAAGTCAGCGAATTGACCGGCATGCCGGTGGCCAATGCCTCCATGTATGACGGCTCGACCGCGACCGCCGAGGCGGTGCTGATGGCGCATCGCGTGAAGCGCAAAAGCCGCGCCGTTTTGTCTGGACGTTTGCATCCGCATTACACGGCGGTAATTGAAAACCTGTCCGAAATGGGCGGCTTCGCCCTGGCGCAAGCCGACATGGCACCGCAGGGTGCGGAAGATTTAATCGCCCTGATTGACGATGACACCAGCTGTGTCGTGGTGCAAAACCCCGATTTCTTCGGCAATGTTGCCGACTTTACCAAGCTGGCCGCCGACGTGCAGGCCAAAGATTGCTTGCTGATTGTCGCTGTGCCGGAAGTCGTCTCGCTCGGTCTTTTAAAGCGCCCGGGCGATATGGGCGCCGATATTGTCACCGGCGAAGGCCAGTCCATCGGCGGCGGGCTTAACTTTGGCGGGCCTTATGTCGGCCTGTTTGCCGCGCATGATAAATATATTCGGCAAATGCCGGGTCGGCTGTGCGGTGAAACGGTTGATGCCGATGGCCAGCGCGGTTTCGTGCTGACCTTATCGACGCGCGAGCAGCATATTCGCCGCGATAAGGCGACCTCGAATATTTGCACCAATTCGGGGCTGTGCTCTTTGGCTTTCACCGCGCATATGACGCTGCTGGGCGGTAAGGGTTTGCGTCAGCTGGCGCAGCTTAATCACGCCCGCGCCGTGCAATTGGCCGATGCGTTGGGCGCGATTGACGGCGTTGAGATTTTGACCGATGCGTTTTTCAACGAATTCAGCCTGCGGGTAAACGGCGATGCGGCAAGCATTGTCGATGCGCTGGCCGAAAAAAATGTGCTTGGCGGCGTGCCGGTATCGCGGCTTGCTCCCAATGCCGGTCTTGATGATGTGTTGCTGGTTGCGGCCACGGAAGCCAATAGCGAAGACGATATTGCTGCCTTTGCGGCAGCTTTGAAGGAGGCGCTGGCATGAGCGAGAAGCAAACCTTTACTGGCCATCGCGGCTTGCAATTGGAAGAGCCGTTGATTTTCGAGATCGGCTCTTATGAAAATTGCGGTGTCGATTTGGAAGATGTGCCGCACGCCGAAACACGTCTCGGCGATTGCGCCGCGCTGGGCGATATTGATTTGCCGGGTCTTTCAGAGCCCGAAGCGATGCGCCATTTCGTGCGCTTGAGCCAGAAAAACCACGCCATTGATGCCGGGCTTTACCCGCTCGGTTCGTGCACCATGAAGCACAATCCGCGCCTCAATGAAAAAATGGCGCGGCTGCCCGGCTTTAGCGATATTCACCCGCTGCAACCGCAAGCGACGGTGCAGGGCGCGCTGCAATTAATGGATGAATTGGCGCATTGGCTGAAAACGCTGACCGGCATGCCGGAAGTGGCGTTGTCGCCTAAAGCCGGTGCGCATGGCGAGCTGTGCGGCATGATGGCCATTCGTGCCGCCATTGAGGCGAAAGGCGAATTGGCAACCCGCACCCGCGTGCTGGTGCCGGAATCGGCGCATGGCACAAACCCTGCCACCGCCGCTTTGCTGGGCTTTAAAGTCGACGGCATTCCGGCCGATGCGTCGGGCCGCGTTGATTTGGCCGCCTTTAAAGAAAAGCTGGGCGATGATGTTGCCGCCATTATGCTGACCAATCCGAACACATGCGGGCTTTTCGAGCGCGACATTATTGAGATTGCCGATGCGCTGCATGAGGCGGGTGGCTATTTTTATTGCGATGGTGCCAACTTCAACGCCATTGTCGGGCGCGTGCGGCCCGGCGATTTGGGCGTTGATGCCATGCATATCAATCTGCACAAAACTTTCTCCACCCCGCATGGTGGCGGTGGCCCGGGCTCAGGCCCGACGGTTTTGTCGGAACGCCTCGCACCTTTCGCACCGCTGCCCTATGTGGAAGCCGGTGATGATGGCTTGCGTTTGGTTGAAAATAATGGCGATGCGGCGCAGCAACCTTTTGGGCGCATGGTCGCTTTTCATGGTCAAATGGGCATGTATGTGCGCGCCCTGTCTTACATGATGAGCCATGGCGCGGACGGGTTGCGGCAGGTTGCCGAAGATGCGGTGCTGAATGCCAATTATGTGCTGGCATCTCTTAAAGATGTGATGAGCGCCCCGTTTGACGGCCCGTGCATGCATGAAGCCTTGTTTGATGACGGCTTTTTGAAAGACACGGAAATTGACACGCTCGATTTTGCCAAAGCGATGATCGATGAGGGTTATCACCCGATGACCATGTATTTCCCGTTGGTTGTGCATGGCGCCATGTTGATTGAGCCGACCGAGACCGAAAGCAAGGCCTCGCTGGATTTGTTCATTGCCACCATGCGTGACTTGGTGCGTGGGGCGAAAGAAGGCGAAACGGCGCGTTTCAAAAACGCACCGGAACTGGCCCCGCGTCGTCGTTTGGATGAAACTTTGGCGGCGCGTAATCCGGTTCTGCGGTGGCAGTCCCCGGAAGCCAAGCAAGCAGCCGAATAGCGCGGGCATGGATTTGACCCTCGAAAAAGCGCGCGGCTGGCCATCAGACCGCGTTTTCGGGGTTGATGAAGCAGGGCGCGGGCCCTGGGCCGGGCCGGTCACGGCAGCGGCGATATGTCTGCCGTCCGATTTCGACCTCAATGTTGATGACAGCAAAAAACTGAGTGAAAAAAAGCGCGATGCGCTGTTTGAAGAACTCACTGGCCTGCCGCATGGCATTGGTGCGGCCAGCGTTGAAGAAATTGACGCGCTGAACATTTTGCAAGCGACATTTTTGGCCATGCGCCGCGCCGTTGACGGGTTGGCGGCTGAAATTGGCGCACCGGCCTTTGTGCTGGTCGATGGCAATCGGCTGCCCAATTGGCCTTATATGGGCCAAGCGGTGATTGGCGGCGATGGCCTATCCCCCAGCATTGCCGCCGCTTCCATATTGGCGAAAGTCACCCGCGACCGCGACATGGCCGCTTTGGACGCCGCTTTTCCGGGCTATGGCTGGGCCTCGAATAAGGGCTATGGCGCAAAAGCGCATAAAGAGGGGCTGGAAAGGCTGGGCGTTACCCCGCATCATCGCAAATCTTATGCGCCGATTGCCAAGATATTGAAGGCCGAAACCGCTTGAGCCCCCCATATATAGTGGCTGTGGGGCATATTGTGGATAAATAGCTCTTCCACGGAATCCTCGCAAACCATTGGAATCATTTAATTATTGACGCGAGACTCGCAATGACTCATGGTGCAGTCATGGTTGAGAAACTGCCTTTGGACATGATTTTGCAGGGCGATTGCCTCGCGCAATTGCGCACGCTGCCCGAGAACAGCGTTGATTTGGTGTTTGCCGACCCGCCCTATAATTTGCAGTTAAAGGGCGATTTGCACCGCCCTGACGCGTCAAAAGTCGATGCGGTGGATGATGATTGGGACAAATTCGACAATTTCGCCGCTTATGACGCTTTCACCCGCGCGTGGCTGGGCGAAGCGCAGCGGGTTTTGAAACCGACCGGCACGCTGTGGGTCATCGGTTCGTATCATAATATTTTCCGTGTCGGCACGGCCTTGCAAGATCTCGGCTATTGGATTTTGAACGATATTATCTGGCGCAAAACCAATCCGATGCCGAATTTTCGCGGCACGCGCTTCACCAATGCGCATGAAACGCTGATTTGGGCCGCGCCCGACGAAAACGCCACCGGCTATACGTTTAATTATCAGGCCATGAAGACGCTGAATGATGATGTGCAAATGCGCTCTGATTGGAGCTTGCCGATTTGCACCGGCGGCGAGCGTCTGAAAGATGAAGAAGGCAGCAAGCTGCACCCGACGCAAAAGCCGGAAAGCCTATTGCACCGCGTTTTGCTGGCCAGTACTGAGGCCGGCGATGTGGTGCTCGACCCGTTTTTCGGCACCGGCACCACCGGCGCGGTAGCCAAAAAGCTGGGGCGGCATTTTATCGGCATTGAGGCCGAGGCCGATTATGCCGAAGCCGCCATGCAGCGCATTGGCCGTGTTGAAAAACTGTCGGATGAAGAACTGGAACTGACGCAAAGCCCCAAAGCGCAGCCGCGTGTCGCCTTTGGCACGCTGGTCGAGCGCGGGCTGGTGAAACCGGGCATGCAATTATTCGGCCCGGCGCGCAAAGCACAGGGCAAAGTCAGCGCTAAAGTGCGGGCCGACGGCTCGGTGAAATTGGGGGCTGAGAAAAACGCGCCTTCCGGAAGCATTCATAAAATGGGCGCGGCCGCGCAAGGCGCGCCAAGCTGTAACGGCTGGACCTTCTGGCATTATAAAGATGGCGAAAAACTCGTGCCGATCGACAATTTGCGGCAGAAAGTGCGCGATGAGGGGTAGGCATTACGCTTGACCTGTTGCCGTTGGCCTCGCTATTTTGATGGCGACGTAAACGGAGAAAGAAAAATGACAAAAATCTCCTATCAGGGCGCGTCCCGAAAGGCGGTCATGTCGAAACCGACAGACAGTTTTGAGTTTGAATTCACCCGTGCGGATGAGGCGGGAATTATTCACCTGACCTGCGATGCGGTGAAGGATTTATATATTGCCGTCAAAGCGGAAGATGAGATTTGTCCGGCCATTGAGCGCGGCGTGACCAAAGTCATGCAGGCGCGCGGCTATAAGGATGTTTCGGTAAAAACCAGTAAAAGCCTCAAAGGGCCGTTGATTATTTCGGTGGCACAACCCGCTTAATCCGCCTTATGACCGAACAAGAATATGAAGAAGCGGTGGACGCGCTTTTGCGCTTGCATGGCGGTAGCTATAACCGCCCGTCGGGTGGCGGGGCAAAGGGCGATAAGCTGTTTTTCTCTTGCGTTTCGCCGCCGGTCGAAGTGCCGCTGCCAAAATATCTGACAGCAGAGCAAAGGCGGGTGATTGTTGAACGCCTGACCGAAAGATTGGGCGATGCGCCAAAAAGTCAGGGATGAGGGTTAGGGAGATTATTTCTCCCTCCAAATAAACACCCACCCCCCGCATTGCTGAGGGAGGTGGGTGAATGATAAGGCGTGGGCCGGTTTAGTAACCGGCATTGGCGCGTTTTTCGGCCAATTCTTGACTGTAAAAAGCGACCTTGCGGGTGAAGGTGGCATCACTCGGATGAAGCTCCAAAAGCCGCTGATATTTTTCCAGATTAATGGCAAATTCGCTGACCGGAATGGTTCTCAATTCGGCCAATAATTTGCGCGTCTCTCTGTCGACATCCGCCTTGCTCGGCATTTTATCGCTCATTGCCGGGGCTTGCGTAGGGGCCGGCACATAGGCATTGGTTTCGGTTTCCGGCTCGCCGCGCATCAGCGTGACCAGTAAATAAAGGGCGACCACAACGGCAGTGGCCAGTCCAAGACGGTTAAGCATGCTCTCTCTCCTTTTTGTTCTTTTTGGAGCGGTGTAAGGCTAACCATGCTTGGCGTGCGCGTCAATTACTCTGTTTCATGTTCCGTTCTATGGCAAAAGCACAGCTTTCCAGACTTTTTGCATCAGGCTGGGTAAAGCCGCCTCGGCAAAATCACGCGGGTGCAGCCACATATGGTCGCGCGGCTTGCGAAATCCTTTCGGCGCGTTTTGCGCTTGCAGGGTAAGGGTCAGACGAAAATGGGTAAAAACATGCACCACCTCGCCATCCAGCACCGTCCATCGGTCGGGCAGGGTTTCGGACAGCGTGCTGTCATTGGCCGCATCCCAGCCGCGCGACGGGAAGCACAGCATGCCGCCCAGCAAGCCCTTATCGGGGCGACGGTGCAGCAGCACTTCGCCCTTCGGGTTTTCCAACCAATAAACCGTGCCGCTGCGCTCGGGCTTTGGCTTTTTCGGGGCTTTTTTAGGCAGGCTTTTCGCCATGCCGCTGTGCCGCGCTTGGCATGGTTTGTGCCACGGGCAAATCAAGCAATTGGGGCGTTTGGGCGTGCATAAGGTCGCGCCCAAATCCATCATGGCTTGCGCGAAATCGCCCGGTCGGTCGGTCGGCACAAGGCTTTGGTTTTTCTCTTTAATGAGGGGCTTTAGCGCGGGCAGCGGTGTCTCCAGCGCATAAAGCCGCGCCAAAACGCGCTCAATATTGCCGTCGACCGGCGCGGCCTTGCGGTTAAAGGCAATGGCGGCAATGGCCGCTGCCGTATAGGGGCCAATGCCCGGCAGGTTGAGCAAGGCCGCTTCTTCATCAGGAAATGCGCCGTCATGCTCGGCGGCAATCAGGCGCGCGCATTTCAATAAATTGCGGGCGCGGCTATAATAGCCAAGCCCGGCCCATGCCGCCATCACCGCCTCATCTTCGGCGGCGGCCAGTGCTTCGACGGTGGGGAATAGCCGCAGAAATTTCTCAAAATAGGGTTTGACCGTGGTCACGGTGGTTTGTTGCAACATGATTTCCGACAGCCAGACATGATAGGGGTTCGGCTTTTGGCCGCGGCGCGCGCGCCATGGCAGGCTGCGGGCATTTTTGTCATACCAATCAAGCAGCGCGGAAACGGGGTCAACTGTGTCAGGCATGTGTGCTATGCTACCGCAATTGTAGTTAGGAGCAAGCATGAAGCGGCCCCCGCAAAATTGGCGCGATATGCCGCAAACAAAACCGGCGCGCGGTTTTCAAGGCCGCTCGGTGGGCACGGTATTGGGGCGCATTATTGCCCCGACACTGAAGAAGCGTGGCTTTCGGCAAATTGATATTCTCGCCCATTGGCCGATGATTGTCGGCCCGCAATTGGCCGCTCTTTCTTGCCCTGAGCGGATATCCCGCAGCGGGCGGCTATCCCCCGATGGCGGAGCGGTACTTACGGTCAAAGTAGAAGGCGCGATGGCGCTGGAAGTGCAGCATATGTCACCGCTTATATTGGAGCGCATCAACCAGCATTACGGGCATGGCGCAATCACCCGCCTCAATATTGTGCAAGGGCCATTGCCGTTGGATTATGTGCAAGCGCAGAAAAAGCGGCAAACGCCTCTATCTGAGGTGGAGCTTGACGCTGCCGAGGCCGATTTGCAAGGCTTTGAAAGCAGCCGATTGAAGCAGGCTTTGGCGCGTTTGGGGGCGCGGGTGAAGCGCAAAAGCGGGTGAAGTGCCGTCGATTTGTCCACAGGCGACAAAACCGAAAATCTGCGAATAAGTCCTTAGTTTGCGTGCGGTGCGATATAATCAAATGAACCACTCGATTCGGGAGTTTTTTGTGTCCAAACAAAATCAAATCATTATTGCTGTTGTGGCGGTCGCGCTCATTGCGCTGGTGGCGTTTTTCGGCGCGCGCCAAAACACTGATGAAGCGACCGATAATGGCGATGCCGCAGTTGAGACACAACCGGCACAAACCACCGGGCCGGTCGGCACGGTCATTGAAGCAGATGACAATCTGGGAGCGCTGGAAACACCCAATCCGCTGGGTGAAATTGTGCTGGGCAATCCTGATGCACCGGTCACGATTGTCGAATATTCATCGCTTACTTGCCCGCATTGCGGCGCGTTTCACCGCGAGACTTTGCCCACATTGACCGAAAAATATGTCGATAAGGGACTGGTGAAAATTTATTTCCGGCCTTTCCCGTTTGACCCTTATGCCACGGCCGGGGCCATGCTCGCCCATTGCGTCGCCCCAACAGCGCGTGTTTCTTTTCTCGATATTTTGTTCAAGCGCCAAGAAATATGGATTCAATCTGAGCAGCCTATGGAGGCTTTGCAAGGCATGGCACAACAGGCCGGCCTGTCGGAAAGTGATTTCGTGGTTTGTTTGAAAGACCAAAAAAGGCTGGACGGTATTCGCGTCCTTCAATCGCGCGCTGCGGAAGAATTGGGCGTGCGCTCGACCCCGACTTTTTTCATCAATGGTGAAAAGCTGGAGGGCAATCAGCCGCTCGCAGTGTTTGAGAAGAGCTTAAAGCCGCTACTGGCCGATTTTGACGGAGCGCAATAAATGAAGTTTGACCGCCTGCGCCTGACCGGCTTTAAATCCTTTGTCGATCCGGTGGATCTTGACATTTTGCCCGGCATGACCGGCATTGTCGGCCCCAATGGCTGCGGCAAGTCAAATTTGCTGGAAGCCTTGCGCTGGGTGATGGGCGAAACCTCCTACAAATCCATGCGCGGTTCGGGCATGGAAGATGTGATTTTCTCCGGCACCAATGCAAGGCCTGCCCGCAATCATGCGGAAGTGGTGTTGATGCTCGACAATGCGGCGCGCGAGGCAACGGCTGAGTTTAATGATAGCGGCAATATAGAAGTGGTGCGGCGCATTGAACGCGATGCCGGTTCGGCCTATCGCATTAATGGCCGAGATGTGCGCGCGCGCGATGTGCAGCTTATGTTTGCCGATGCCTCGACCGGCTCGCGCTCCAATTCATTGGTCAAACAGGGGCAAATTGGCGAGATTATCAATGCCAAGCCGGAAGCGCGGCGGCGTATTTTGGAAGAAGCAGCGGGTATTTCGGGGCTGCATTCACGCCGCCATGAAGCCGAATTGCGCCTCAATGGCGCCGAGCGCAATTTGGAGAAATTGGAAGAAACCATCACCAATTTGGAAACCCAATTACGCCAACTCAAACGGCAAGCGCGCCAAGCAAACCGCTATAAAAACATTTCCGGCCAAATCCGCGAAGTCGAAGCCATGTCTTTGCATTTGCGCTGGCAGCAAGCGGTTGATGCGGTAGACGCTTGCGAAAGCGAACTGGTGGATGCCCGCAAAGCCGTGTCGGAAGCCGGTCTGGCTTCGGCACAAGCCAGCACGGCACAGTCAGAGGCGCAGGCCAGCCTGCCCGAATTGCGCGACAGCGAAGCGGCAGCTGCAGCGGCGCTGCGACGGCTGACCTTGGAGCAAGAAAATCTTGATGGCGAAGCAAAGCGCGCCGAAGAGATGATTGCGCGGCTGAAATTGCAGATTGAGACCGTGCTGCAAGACGTCACGCGCGAGACGCAAAGCTTGGCTGATGCGGAAGCGCAATTGGCTCGGCTGGCCGAGGAAGAAGCGGAAATTCGCGCGTCCATTTCCGATGATGAACAAGCGGCGGAAGCCGAAGCGGCGGCTGAATTGGAAGATGCTGTGGCCGCTTTGCAGGCCGGTGAGGCGGCTTATGATGCGGCCAATCGTGCGGCGGCGGAATATCAAGCGCGCAAACAGGCGCTTGAAAATACACTGGCGCAAAATGCACAGCGGCGTGAGAAATTATTGGCCGAGCAGAAGCAGTCCGAGAATATGCGCGGTGATGTGGAAAATGCCATTTCGGCAGATTTTGACGTGGTGGCACGGCGCAGCGAATTGCAAGAATTGGAAGGTAAAAACAATGCGGCGGCGAAAGCCTTGAGCGAAGCTGAGGCGGCTTATCGGCACGCGCGAGAGGCGCAAAGCGCGGCAGATGAACCGGCGCGCAGCGCGCGCGCGGCGGTTGAGCGCCTGGTCGGCGAGCGCGAGGCTTTGGCACGGCTGTTTGCCCAACAAGATGATGTCGACTATGCCGCGCTGATTGATGATGTGACGGTGACGCATGGCTATGAAACGGCATTGGGCGCGGCATTGGGTGATGATTTGGAAGCCTCGCCCGATATCAACGCGCCGGCCGTATGGGCCAAGCTGGGCGCTGAGGCGCTGGCGCAAAGCCTGCCGCATGGGGTTGAGAGCCTTGCCGCTTATGTTGCCGGTTCGCCGCTTTTGACCCGCGCCCTGTCGCAAGTCGGTTTGGTCACACGCGATGAAGGGGCAGGCTTGCAAAGCGCGCTTTTGCCGGGCCAGAAACTGGTATCTCCGGAAGGTGATTTATGGCGTTGGGATGGCTATAGTCATAAGGCGGAAGCGCCGACCGGCGCCGCCAAACGTCTTGCACAGCGGGCGCGATTGGAAGATTTGCAAGATGAAATTTCCGCCGCGGAAAATGCGTTAACCGTTGCTGTGCAAGCGCAAGACGATGCGCGCAGCGCAGTTGAGACAGCCAGCGCGGCGCAAGATATGGCGCGGCACACGGCGCGCGATGCGCAAAACGCGCTGGCCGAGGCGCAAAAAACAATGGCCGAAGCGGAATCCGCAATCGCCGCGCAAAATGAAAAACTGAAAGCGCTGGACGGCAGTCTCAAGCGTATTGCCGCTGATTTGCTTGAACTGAGCGACGGCGATGACGCGGCCAATGGCGATTTGCAAAATCTGGGCGGACAAGATGATTTGTTGCAAGCGGTTGAGACGGCCCGCGCGGTGATGGAAGCGGCGCGTTTGACGCATGGTGAAAAGCGTGGTGCGCTTGATGGCTTGAAATCGCGCCGCGAAGCGCGCGATGCACGCATGCAAAGATTGGCCGATGATGGCGCGCAATGGTCGCAAAGAAAGCAAGCGGCGGGTCATCATATTGAGGCATTGGCCGAGCGTCAGGCGGCCAGCGAAGAAGAGCTGAGCAGCTATCAAAATGTGCCCGACAATCTCTCTGAGCGTCGCGCCAAACTGGCTGATTTGGTGGTGGATGCTGAGGGAACACGGCAAAAAGCCGCCGATGCGCTGGCGCAAGCGGAGACAAAATTGGGCGAGGCCGATGCGCAGGTTAGGGAAACACAATCCGCCACCGCCCAGGCACGCGAAACGCAAGTGCGCTTGGAGGCGACGCTGGAAGCAAATCAGCAGCGCTTGCAGGAAAATGCGCAACGCGTGCGAGAGGCGCTACAAATCGAGCCGGAACAGGCTTTGGCTGTGTCCGGTCATGATCCTGAAAAGCCGTTTCCTGAAGCCGAGGCAATGGAAAGCAAATTGGAAAAATTACGCCGCGAGCGGGAAAATCTCGGCGGCGTAAATTTGCGCGCTGCCGATGAAGCCGATGAGGTGCAAGAGCAGATCGACACAATGACGGCGGAGCACGAAGAATTGTCGACGGCCATTAATAAATTGCGCCACGGCATTGGCCAGCTCAACCGCGAAGGGCGGCAGCGTTTGCTGGCCGCATTTGAAACGGTGAACGGACATTTCAAGCGCTTGTTCACGCAATTATTCGGCGGTGGTTCGGCAGAGCTGACCTTGACCGAAAGCGATGACCCGCTGCAAGCGGGGCTGGAAATTCTTGCCCATCCACCGGGCAAAAAACCACAAGTCATGTCGCTTTTGTCGGGCGGCGAGCAAGCCTTGACGGCCACCGCGCTTATTTTCGCCGTCTTCCTCACCAATCCGTCGCCGATTTGCGTGCTCGACGAGGTCGACGCACCGCTTGACGACGCCAATGTTGAGCGTTTCTGCAATCTTGTTAAGGAAATTGCCGATGAAACCGGCACGCGCTTTTTGGTCATCACCCACCATGCGCTGACAATGGCGCGTATGGATCGTTTGTTCGGTGTCACCATGCAAGAACGCGGCGTCAGCCAGCTCTTATCGGTTGATTTGACGACGGCTGAACAATTTGCCGAAAGCGGCCGCGACAAAATCGCGGATAAAGATAATTTAGAAACAAAATCAACGGGTTAGATAATGGCGGCTGGCTTGACAATCAGCCCGCTTAAAAGTAGTGTGCGCCTCATCCGGCTGGCAGAAAAGCTGGGTTTTTGGCGGTTTGAAGAGCAGTTTCGAATGTTCGGCAGCACCGTTTGAAGGAGAGAAAACGATGACGCCACAAGATAATGAGCGTGATCGGTTGGCGGCTCTGGAAAAGAAACTCTCTGCCTCCCGGCAACGGCATCAGCCCGAAGAGCAGGGCCGCGCCAATGCCAACATGTTGGGTCTCGCCTGGCGCTTGACCATTGAGATGTTGGCCGGTATCGGCGTTGGCGGGTTTATCGGCTGGTGGATGGACAAAGTGCTCGGTACGGCGCCCATCTTTATGTTGCTGATGTTGGTGCTCGGCATGGGCGCCGGATTAATGAATTCAGTCCGCACGGTTGCTGAAATGCGCCGTAATCAGGACGCACTGGACGCGGCGCGGCATTCTGCCGTCACCGCACAAGATGAGGAGTAAGGCGTGGCTGGCAATTCTGAAGGTGGCGCAGGCATGGATCCGATGCACCAGTTTGAGGTGCAACCGATTATTGAACTTCCCGCGCTGGCCGGCATTGATACCTCTTTCACCAATTCATCTTTATGGATGGTTTTGGCGGTCGGTCTGTCCGGCCTGTTCATGCTGATGGCATCGAGCCGCACTGCAATGGTGCCGGGGCGTTTGCAGCTCATGGGTGAAATGGCCTATGGTTTTGTCGCCAATATGATTAAGGAAAATGTCGGCACGGAAGGCATGCGCTTCTTCCCCTTCATCTTCTCGCTTTTCATGTTCATTTTGTTTTGCAACCTGCTCGGCATGCTGCCCTATAGCTTTACCGTGACCAGTCATCTCATCGTGACCTTTGCGCTGGCCGCCGTGGTCTTTTGTTTGGTGACGGCGGTCGGTTTTATCCGCCACGGCATCGGCTTTTTGAAATTATTCGTGCCGTCAGGCATTCCGGTGGTCATGGTGCCGCTTTTGGTTATCATTGAGGTGATTTCTTATCTCACCCGTCCGGTCAGCCTGTCTGTGCGTTTGTTCGGCAATATGATGGCCGGGCATACAATGTTGAAAATTTTCGGTGGTTTCGTAGTCGGGCTGAGCTCGGCCGGTCTGGTGCCGTTGGCCATTGCGCCTTTCGCGCTGATGGTCGCGCTTACCGGTCTGGAATTGCTGATTGCAGGCTTGCAGGCCTATGTGTTCACCATATTGACTTGCATTTATCTGAACGAAGCCATCCATATGGATCATTAGATTAACCCTATTTTATAACTAACCGCCCACGGGCAATTTGGAGGTTGAAACCATGGAAGCAGAAGTAGGCAAATATATTGGTGCCGGTATCGCGTGTATCGCTCTGGCCGGAGCCGGTATCGGTATCGGAACGATTTTCGGTAATTTCTTGTCAGGCGCATTGCGTAATCCGAGCGCGGCACAGAGCCAGTTCCCGAACTTGCTGTTGGGCTTTGCATTGGCTGAAGCGACCGGTCTGTTCGGTCTGATTATCGCACTTATCCTGCTGTTTGTTGTCTGATTTAAGCTAGGCAATATTCATTCAGGTCCGTTTTCGGCTATTGAAGGAGACCGCTCATGCCACAGCTAGACCCCAGCACATTCGGCTCGCAGCTTTTTTGGCTGCTGGTGTGTTTCGGTGCGCTTTATCTGGTCTTGAGTTTCATCGTCATCCCGCGCATCTCCAACACTTTGGCGACGCGCGCTGAGACGCTGGAAGGCGATTTGGCAGAGGCTGAAAAATTGCGCGGTCAAGCCGAGACGGCCTTGAAAGCTTATGAAGATGCTTTGGCTGAAGCGCGTTCGCGCGCTTTGGCTCTGGCTCAAGAAATGCGTGCCGAAGTGCAGGCTGAAACCGACCGCCAAAAAGCCGAGTTGGATGCCAAACTGGCTGAACAGGCGGCGGCTGCCGATGCCACTTTAATGTCAGCGCGTGATGCGGCCATGGCGGGTCTTACAGATGCCGCCGCCGGTTTGGTCGGCGACGTCATGCAAGCCATTGGCGCGGATAAAGCGTCGGATGGCGATGTCAAAAAAGCGCTTAAAAAAATGGCGGCGGAGTAGAGATAATGTTTGATGAAAGCTTCTTTGTTGCCGTCTCTTTCTTCACCGTTATCGGCGCTTTTATTTATCTTAAACTGCCGAGCAAATTAATGCAGGTATTGGACGAGAAATCGGCTGAAATTGCCAAAGAATTGGACGACGCCAAAGCGCTTCGCGCCGAGGCACAAAAAGTGCTGGCCGATTATGAAGAGCAGCGCAAACAGGCCGAAGCGCAGGCCGAAAAAATAATCGCCGAAGCCAAAACCATGGCTGAAAAAACCGCTGCCGAGTCGCGCGAGGCCATGCAGGCGGCAATGGAACGGCGTACCAAACAGGCGGAAGAAAAAATCGCCCGTGCACAAGAAAGCCTTGAAAAAGAGGTACGCGCCGCGATTACCGCTTTGGCTGTTGATGCAGCAAGTCATCTGGTGGCAACGGGTTTGAGCGATGACACGGCGCAAAAACTGGTCGACGACAATATCGCTGAATTGGCCGAGCGACTGAATTAATCCCGGTCAGCGGGCGCTGATCGGCAAGAGTTTAATTTGTAAGTCCTGCGCGCGATAAAGCGGCCAGCTTTCCGCTGCTAAAATGCGCTGGCTGTCGGGGCTTTGAAACAGACGGTCGCGATATATCCATAAATTGGTCATGACTTTCTGAACATAGTCGCGCGTTTCGGGTGCCGGCAGGCTCTCGATAAAGAGAAGCGGGTCTGAGACCTCGCGCAATTCGCGACGCCAGCGTCGCACATTGCCCGGCCCGCCATTATAAGCGGCCAGCATATGCACCAATGAACCGTTGAAATAATCTTCGCCCATCAACATGGTCAGATATTTCTGGCCGATTTCCAGATTGAGCTCGGCATCCAGCAATTGATCGCGTCCATGACGCCGATAAAGTGACCAGTCGCCGGTCACGAAAGCGGCTGTGCCGGGCATGATTTGCATCAAGCCCCTCGCACCGGCATGCGATTTGGCACGCGCCTTAAAACGGCTTTCTTGGCGGATGAGGGCCAGCAAGAGGGCGCGGTCAATGCCGTGCGTCTCAATATCGACAATCGGGTAATTGCCCTCAAGCAACGGCAGGGGCAGGCCATTGGTGACATTGCCCCCCAATCGTGCCGCCAGCGTCAGTTGCACGGCCGGATATTGGTTGTCGCGCGCAAAGGCCAAAAGTGCGCGCGCCTCAATATCGCTGAGCCTTTCTTGCAAATAGAGCAATTCCATCTCGGCCAATTCCTCTTGTTCTGCAGCGCGCAAAGCAGAGGCGCGGCGCACGGCGGGATGAGCTGCAAATATATTATCGCCGCTATCGTCGACCCGCCGCCAATCAATGGCCACACCACCACGAATATGCTGCATGGCCAAAAGTGCGTAGAAGTTAGGCCCGCTTTGCGCCGCCACGCGGAAATGTTCCTCGGCACTTAGCACTTCGCCGGTTTGGCGCAAACTGCGCGCAGCCCAAAATGACGCTTTGGCGCGCAGGGCAGGGCTGGCTGTCCCATTGCGCGCCAGTTTCTCAAAATGGCTGATGGCCAAATCAATCTGACCGAGGCGATAGGCGGCCAAGGCGGCATGCCAATCGGCCATTTGCACGAATTTGCGCGAGGCGGCAGCTTCGCGTGCCAATTTCAATGATTCAGGCACTTTGCCTTCAATATAATAAGAGCGGGCAATCAGCGATTTCAAAAAATGTGTTTCGGGACGTTTCAGGCGGCGGTCCTGCGTGCGCTCGGAAATATATTTCAGCGCCTGTGTCGGACGCTCGCGGCGCACCAGATAGTCAACTCGGTTTTTGATGCGGCGCGCATTGCGGGTGCGGAATAAAGCCTGACCGGCACTGGCGCGCTCATTGAAATAAACCCGCGAGGGTGGTCGTTTTGGCATGGAAACACCACGCGGCTTGCGTTTTTGTGCCAGCTTATAAACGCGCCATGCGCCCGGCTGGTCGGCATAATTTTTCAGCCAATCGCGCAACTCGGTCCAGCGCGCGCGATAAGCGGTTGGATGCATATAGCGCTGAAACAGGACATGACCCATCAGGCTCGTATCTTGCAATTTATTGATAAGACGATCGGCACGCCCCCATTTGCCGGTTTCCTGCAGGCTGAAAATATTCTTATATAAAACCGCATCGGGCAATTTGGCGGGACGATAATCGGGCCGCGGTTCGGGTGGGGCGAGGCGGTTATCTGCCCACGCCGCGCCGTCGAAAATCGCCACTGCACTCAACAGCGCCAATACGAGTGATATATTGCGCATCAGCCCGCCAGTCTTTTTTGTAGCTGACACAGATCGGCCCACATATCGGCTTTGGCTTCGGGTCGCCGCAGCACATAGGCCGGGTGCAATAAGGGCAGGGCGGGAATGTTCAAGCCGTCAGCCTCATAATTCTGCCACTGGCCGCGCAATTTGGTGATGCCGGTTTGCGTATCAAGCAGCGTTTTGTTGGAAATATTGCCGACCAGCAGCAAAATATCGGGCTTGGCCAGCGCAATATGGCGCGCGATAAACGGCTTGCATATGGCAATCTCATCGACAGACGGGGTGCGATTGCCCGGCGGTCGCCACGGCACAACATTGGAAATATACAGGTTCTCGGTACGAGAAATGCCGATAGCGGCGAGCATGGCATCGAGTAATTGGCCGGAACGCCCGACAAAAGGTTTGCCTTGGCGATCTTCATCTTGCCCGGGCGCCTCACCGATAAGCATGATATTGGCGCCTGCTACCCCGTCGCAGAAAACCGTATTTTTGGCGGTTTTTTTCAAGGGACAGCCGTCAAAATTCTCTATCGCTTGCCGCAAGCCATCAAGACTGGCAACTGATGCTGCCACATCAGCAGTGTCGGCATCGGGTGTTATCGGTGCTTCGGGCGTTGCCAATGCGCTCGCCTCCGGCGGCGTTTCTGGCGGCGCTTTTTTTAAGGGTTGCGGCGCGGGTGCGGCAAAATGATTGACCGGCGCATCGGCCAGCATGTCGGTGCAGCCCGCCTCTACGTGCTGGCGCAACATATCGATAATTTCGGCGCGCGATGGCGAATCGGCCATAAACATCTCCATTATGGCCGCTATAAAAGCACACTCTTTGGCCGATTCAAACGACATTGGGTCGCATAGGCTAATATTTGCACCACGCTCCAGAAAGCGTTAGATTAAGGCAATTTTTACGGGTTGTGGCAGCTGCGTCTGCCGCCAAATAGGGAGCACTTTATGAGTGATTTACCGGTGAATCAGGTCAATGCACGTCAAGGTTGGGCGCTGGCGCCTGAAGAGCGTGAGGGCATGGAATATGATGTGGTGATTGTCGGCGGCGGCCCTGCCGGCCTGTCCGCTGCCATTCGGTTGAAACAATTAGCCGCCGAAAAAGGCGAAGAAGTCTCGGTTTGTGTGCTGGAAAAAGGCTCAGAAATCGGCGCCCATATTTTATCCGGCGCGGTAATCGATCCCGTTGGCATTTCGGGCTTGTTCCCCGATTGGAAAGAAATGGGCGCACCGCTGGAAACCGAAGTGACCGATGATAAGTTTTTGGTTCTGGGGCCTGCCGGTTCGTTTCCCTTGCCCAATTTCATGCTGCCGCCCTTGATGAAAAATCACGGCAATTATATTGCCAGCCTTGGCAATGTGGCGCGCTGGTTGGCCGAACAGGCGGAAGCTTTGGGTGTGGAAATTTATCCGGGGTTCGCTGCCGCCGAATTGCTGTTTGATGAAAACGGCGCTGTGCGCGGTGTCGCCACCGGTGATATGGGCGTCTCGAAAACCGGCGAGAAGAAAGACGGATGGATGCCGGGCATGGAATTGCTGGCCAAATATACACTCTTGGGTGAAGGCGTGCGCGGTTCTTTGTCGAAAGCGGCGATTGCCAATTATCAGTTGGACAAAGACAGTGATTGCCAAAAATTCGGTCTCGGCATTAAGGAATTGTGGCAAGTTGACCCTGCAAAGCATAAGCCCGGTTTTGTGCAACATACATTGGGCTGGCCGCTCGACAATAAGACCGGCGGCGGCTCATGGCTGTATCATTTTGGCGATAATTTCGTTTCGATTGGTTTTGTTACCCATTTGAATTATCAAAACCCGCATCTCTCGCCTTATGACGAATTTCAGCGTTTCAAAATGCATCCGGCCATTAAACCGCTTTTGGAGGGCGGCAAGCGCGTCTCCTATGGCGCGCGCGCCATTACCGAAGGCGGTTATCAATCCGTGCCGAAATTGGCCTTTCCGGGCGGCGCGCTTATCGGCTGCTCGGCGGGTTTCGTCAATGTGCCGCGCATCAAAGGCAGCCACAATGCGATGGAAACCGGCATTATGGCGGCGGAAGCCGCTTTTGAAGCGGTGTCCGGCGGGCGCGGCCATGACGAGTTGACTGCTTATCAAGAAGCTTATGAAAACTCTCGCGTCGCCAAGGAATTGAAAATGGTGCGCAATGTGAAGCCGCTTTTGTCGAAATTTGGCAATTTCATCGGCACGATTTTGGGTGGCGCGGAAATGTGGATGCGCACTTTAGGTATTGGCCTGCCCTTTACATTGAGCCACGGTAAGCCCGATCATGCGGCGTTGAAAAAAGCCTCGGAATGCAAGCCGATTGATTATCCCAAGCCCGATGGTGAAGTGGCTTTTGACAAATTGTCATCGGTGTTTTTGTCGGCAACCAATCATGAAGAAGACCAGCCGGCTCATTTGACATTGAAAGACCCTGCCGTGCCGGTCGAGGTCAATTTGCGCGATTATGACGAACCGGCCCAACGATATTGTCCGGCCGGTGTCTATGAGATTGTCGCCGAAGAAAATGGCAGCGATCCGCGTTTGCAAATCAATGCGCAAAATTGCGTGCATTGCAAAACCTGCGATATTAAATGCCCGAGCCAGAACATAAATTGGGTGGTGCCTGAAGGAGCGGGTGGACCGAATTACCCGAACATGTAGGGTCGAGAGGACAAGGCGATGACCAAGCGACATTATCTGCTTATCGGCCTTGCCGCGCTGTGCCTGACCGTTGCTGTCGGGGTGGTGCAAATATCACAAAAAGTCGATGAGTTGATCGTTGAGCAGGGTGCGGCAGGCGCCTATCTTGCCGCGCGGCAGGCGACGCGACTGAACGATGCCGAGGCGGCAGGCGATTATTGGTCGCTTGCCTTGGCAGCGCGGCCCAAGGATGCCGCGCTTTTGCAATCGGCCATGCAAGCCAAAATCATGGCCGGTTCTTTCGATGAGGGCTTGGGCTTTGCGCGCCGTTTGATTGTGGTATCGCCGCAAAATCAGCAAGCGCATATTTTGCTGGCGGTCGCCGCTTTCAAGCAAAAGCAGTTTGATGTGGCACTCGACCATGTTGATGAGATGCGTGCCGGTCCGCTCAGCTCGGTACTGGCGCCGAATATGAAAATCTGGATTGCGCTGGCGCGCGATGATGAAAAAATGGGTGCGCAGGCGGTGAAGAAACTGACCCGCGCCAGCCCGTTTGCCGGCGTGCCTCTGGTGCAGGCGGCGCGCGCACTCGAGATTAAAGGCAATCATGAGGCGGCGGCCAACCATTACGCCGATGCGGTGCGCTCCGGTGCGGCGCGCTATTTATATTTTGTGCTCGCTTATGGCGCATTTTTGGAGCGGCAGGGTGAGACGGATAAAGCTGCCAAGCTTTATGAATTTTATCACAGTACGCATGTATATCACGCCCATGTCAGCGCCGCGCAAGAACGCCTGGCGACGGGCGAAAAGCCGTCTTTGCAAACATCACCCGCCGCGGCTATGGCCGAAGCCTTTACCGCTATAGGCGAGGCCATGCGCAGCGAGGAGCGTATTGATTTGGCGCTGGGCTATTTGCGTTTGGCACAACATTTGGACGACGATAATGAACTTATCGCTTTTGCCGTTGCCGAGCTTTTGGGCGCGCGCGAGCGCTTTGTCGCTGCAGCCGAACAATTTGCCGATATTGACGGTTCAGCCTTGCTATATGACGATGCGCAAATTCAGCGCGCGCAAATGTTGTTTGAGGCGGGCGCGGCTGAAGCAGCGATAGCGGTTTTGAACAAACAATTGCGCCAAAAGCCGAATGATCGTGATTTGTTGATTTCATTGGGAGATTTATATCGCGCCGAAACGCGTTTTGCCGAAGCGGAAAAATCTTATGATGCGGCCATTGCCCTGATTGGTGAGGCTTCGGCGCGCGATTGGCATCTTTATTTCGTGCGCGGCATGATGCGCGAGCGTATCGGTAATTGGGATATGGCTGAGATTGATTTGCAGCGCGCCCGCAAGCTGTCCAATGATGAGCCGCATGTGCTCAACTATTTGGGCTATAGCTGGATTGATAAGGGCATATATCTCGATGAAGGGCTGAAGATTATCAAACAGGCGGTCAAGGAGCAGCCGAAAAACGGCGCTTTTGTTGACAGTCTCGGTTGGGCGCATTATCGCCTCGGTAATTTTGCTACCGCCTTGAAAGTACTGGAGCGTGCCTCGCAATTGGAGCCGACCGACCCGGTGATTACCGACCATTTGGGCGACGCGCTGTGGCGCATGCAGCGCCAAGTGGAAGCGCGCTATCAATGGCGCAAGGCGCTGGCTTTCGAACCAACCGATGATGACCGCAAAAAAATTGAGCGTAAATTATTGACCGGTTTGGGGCCACCCGACAAGAAAAAACCGGAAGCGCATATGCCGCGCGGCGGCACGGCCATTTAATTTATGCTGCGCCTATCTGCTTCGGCAAAAATCAATCTCAGTCTGAGGGTTTTGGGGCGGCGCGAGGATGGCTATCACATTTTGGACAGCCTCGTTGCTTTTGCCGATATTGGTGATCGCTTGTTTTTGAAAAAAGCCGACACCACAGCGTTTGAAGTGACCGGCCCATTTGCCGTGTCAGCCGATGACGATAATTCGGTCAAGCGCGCCCATGCGGCGCTGCAAGCGCATATCGGTCGGGCTTTACCATGTCATATGGTGTTGGAGAAAAACCTGCCTGTCGCGGCCGGTCTTGGCGGCGGTTCGGCTGATGCGGCGGCGGCGCTGCGCGGTTTGGCGCATTTGTTTGAGCTTGATGCGGGCATGCTTACGCCATTGGCACAATCGCTGGGCGCGGATGTGCCGGTCTGTCTCGACAGCGCACCGGCCATGATGCGTGGTATCGGTCATGATGTTGAGCGGCTGGCAGATTTGCCGCCTATGGATATTGTGCTGGTCAATCCGCGTCAGGCGCTGGCCACGGCAGAAGTGTTTGCCGCATTGTCTTTAGACAAGCAGGGTCAGGCGACACCGCCACCGGTCTTTGACACGGCTGCAGTGGTTTTGGACTTTGTCAAATGCCAGGGTAATGATTTGCAAGCGGTCGCCTATCAGCTGGTGCCCGATATTGCCGCTTGCTTGGCCGCGTTGAAAGAGAGCGGTTTTGCCCATAGCGCGATGAGCGGGTCGGGCGCATCATGTTTCGGCCTATGCGCGCCGGGCAGCGGCCGAACGATGGCGGCGCGTTATCGCACATTGCGGGAAAAAGATTGGGTGGTGTCCGGTCGTCTAATAGGCGCGGGCGATACAAAAATCGACAAGGCGGATTAAGGTCTTTTGAACGTCATTGGTGGGGAAAAGCCCCAGCGCGTCTTTCGCCTTATCACCATAATGGCGCGCCCGTTCCACCGTATCGGCCAGCGCATCGGTTTTGTTCATCAGAGCAAGCGCGCGGTTGAGACGGTCACCGTCATTATGCGGGTTTTTCACCGCGTCTTCCCAAAATTCGCGCGCTTCTGCATCGCCGCGATGATAGGCGAGAATGACCGGCAAAGTAACTTTGCCTTCGGCAAAATCTTCACCAATATTTTTGCCGAGTACGCGATTGATACTGCCATAGTCAAGCGCGTCATCAATCAACTGAAAAGCAATGCCCAAATTGCGGCCATAGGCGGCGAGCGCCTTTTGTTCAGCCGTTTGCGCGGCGGCAATAACGCCTCCGACTTCGGCGGCGGCGGCAAACAGGGCGGCGGTTTTCGCATCGATAATGTCGAGATAACTGTCCTCGCTTATTTGCGCATTATTCATCGCCGCCAATTGCATGACTTCGCCTTCGGCAATCACTGCAGCGGCGGATGAGAGAATGTCCAAAGCGGGCAGAGAGCCGGCGGCGACCATCATGCGAAATGCTTGCCCGAGCAAAAAATCACCGACCAAAACACTGGCCGCATTGCCCCAAAGATTACGCGCCGTCGGTTGGCCGCGCCGCATATCGCTGTCATCGACGACATCATCATGCAGCAAAGTGGCAGTGTGCATATATTCAACCGCCGCCGCCATGGTGATGTGGTCGTGCCCGCCATAACCGGCAAGGCGCGCGGCTGATAACGTCAAAAGCGGGCGCAGCCTTTTACCACCGGCACCGATTAAATGCTCGCTGATCTCCGGTATCAGCGCCGCCGCCGATTTCATATGCTCGGCAATGGCCAGTTCGACTTGCTGCAATTCCTCGCCAAATAAGGCATGCAAATCTCCAAGCGCATCATCCGTGCCACGGCGGCTCTCGCTAAAATTGATGATTTTTGTCATATTGCGGGTGATTATCTTCGGAAATACCGAATGGTCAAGGAAAACAGATGAGACAAGACGATGCAGACAATGAGGCGTATAGCCATGACGGCTTTCTGGGCGAAAAACTACGCCTGCGCCAGCCGCGCGCCGGATTTCGCTCGGGTCATGATGCGGTCTTGCTGGCGGCAGCAGCCAATCCACCACAGGGCGGATATGTCGCTGAATTGGGCAGCGGTGCCGGTGTTGCCTCCTTGTGCTTTTTGGCCCGCCGCAGCGATGCGCATGTCACCGGCATTGAGTTTGACGGCGATATGGTGGCGCTGGCGCAAGCCAATGCGGCGGCCAATAATCTAGGTGAGCGCGCGCAATTCCGCCAAGGCGATATTGCCGGGGCTTTCAGCGATTTACACATTGTCGCCAATAGTTTCGACGAGGTTATGGCCAA
>CATDDF010000109.1 GCA_949498175.1 Alphaproteobacteria bacterium
AGGCTGGTCTTATGAGAGCGTGCTGCCGTATTTCAAACGGGCCGAAGATTTTTCCGGTGATGGCGATGCAGAATATCACGGCACGGGTGGCCCGCTTAGCGTGCAAAAATCCAATCGCGAAAATGATGAATTGCTCGATGTGTTTGTCGAAGCCGGTCAGCAAGCAGGTATTCCTTTCACCAAAGATTTTAACGGCAAGAGCCAAGAAGGCGTGTCGCGCTATGAACATACGATACGCGGCTCCAAGCGGTGCAGTGCCGCGCGCGGCTATTTGCATCCAGCGCTCAATCGCAAAAATCTGCATACCGAAACCGATGTGACGGTTGACCGCGTTGAATTTGAAGGCAGAAAAGCGGTTGGTGTCAGCTTTACCAAAAAAGGCAAAAGTTTCACCCTGCGTGCCCAAAGGGAAGTCATCCTGTCGGCCGGTGCGCTCAATTCGCCGCAAATTTTGCTGCGCAGCGGTGTCGGCCCGGCCAATGAAATCAAGCCGCACGGGCTGGAAATGGTGCATGAATTGCTCGGTGTTGGGCAAAACCTGCAAGACCATCTCGGCGTTGTCAGCCAGTTTGAATGCACCCAGCCTGTGACATTGCACCGTTCTGCCGTTTGGTGGCGCACGCAATTGGCCGGTATGCAATATCTTTTCTTCGGCAAAGGTGATGCTTCTTTCCCGCCGACAGCGGCCGGGGCTTTTTTCAAATCGAGCGCGGAAAAAGCGGTGTGCGATATGCAAATCCACTATGTTTCGGTTGCCGTGCCTGATGTGCATGGCCGCGCCGATATTCCGACTTCGCACGGTTTTTCATCTATTGTTTATGGCTGCAGGCCTGAGAGCCGTGGCCATTTGACATTGAAAACGGCAAGCCCGGATGACCCGCCGGCGATTTATCCGAATTATCTGTCTGCCGAGCAAGATGTTGTCGATATTCGCAACGGCTTCCGCAAGACGCGCGATATTTTCTTGCAAAAAGCATTCGACCCCTATCGTGGTGAGCAAATGAAGCCGACGCCGGATGTCAATGTTGATAATGATGACGAGTTGGATGCATGGATACGCGCTACCGGTGAAACGCTGTATCACCCTGTCGGCACTTGCAAAATGGGCAGCGATGATATGGCGGTGACCAATGAGCATGGCCAAGTGCATGGGCTTGAAGGCTTGCGTGTGGTCGATGCCTCGCTGATGCCGACCTTGATTAGCGGCAATACCAATGCGCCTACCATTATGATGGCGGAGAAAATTTCCGACCATATTCGCGGTAAAAACTTCCTGCCGCCGCAGCAAGTGAGCGCTTAAATGGTGAAGTTTGAATTCTTTTTTGATATTTCGTCGCCTTGGACTTATCTCGCTTTCTCGCGGGTAGAGGAGGTGGCCGAACGATGCGGTGTCGAAATTGAATTCAAGCCGATATTGGTCGGCGGCGTGTTCAATGCGGTCAATGAAACGGTCTATGAAGCGCGTTCCAATCCGCATCCGGTTAAAGGCCGCTACTACGTCAAAGATTTGCGCGATTGGGCAAAATTTTGTGGGGTCACTATCGGTCAGCCTCCGGTTTTCCCGCTGCCGGCTGCGGGCATTATGCGGGCCGCTTTACTGGCGCAAGACGAGGGTAAGCTGGTGGCGTTTTCCAAAGCGGCGTTTCATGCCTATTGGGGCGAGTTGAAAGATATCAGTCAGCCGGAAGAAATGCGTGCGCTTTGCGAGACCGTTGGGATGGATGGCGATAGTGTTTTGCAAGCCATTCAGACCGATGAGGTGAAAGCCCGATTGCGCGACAATACACAAGAGCTTATCGAACGTGGCGGTTTCGGCTCGCCGACCATGTTTGTCAATGAAACCGATATGTATTTCGGCAATGACCGCTTTGAATTGGTTGAAGCGGCGCTACAGGCGGCGCGCTAGGTGGACGAAGAAGAACAGAGCGAAAAGCAGCCCATATTGCGCGCCCCGCCGGTCGTGCTGATTTTGCTCGCCGTCTTGCTCGGCTTTCATCTTTTGTCTGTATTCGGCGGTAGCGCCATGCGCGTCGAATTGATTGTCGCGCTGGGGCTGTTTCCTGCGCGGTTTTTCGCTGAAGGGCTGGGCGGCTTGCCCGGCGGCTGGGTGCAGGGCATGGTCAATCTGTTCAGCCATTCTTTGCTGCATGGCAGTTGGACGCATGTGATTTTGAACGGCGTCTGGTTGCTGGCATTCGGCGCGCCGGTGGCCAAGCGGCTGGGCCCGCGCAAATTCATGTTTCTGTTTATGGTTTGCGTGATGTTTGGCGGCTTCGGGCAGATTTTCGTGTCCGATGTGAGCGGCTATCTCATTCCGATTATCGGCGCTTCGGGCGGCGTTGCCGGTCTGATGGGTGCGGCTTCGCGCTTTGCTTTTTCCGATGTGCGCTGGCTTGATCCTAATGCACAACAGCCGCGGCGGCGATTGCTGCGTTTGAGCGAAGTGCCGCGGCGACGGCCTGTCATGTTGTTTATCGCCATTTGGTTGATAATGAACCTGACCTTCGGTCTGCTTGGCCCCTATGGCATGGCAGATCCGGGCGGGGCGGCGGTCAATATTGCCTGGGTCGCCCATTTGGGTGGCTTTTTGGCCGGTCTTTTGCTTATCGGCCTATTGGAAAAGCCGCCGCTTTCGGCCTCCGGTGGGCCCGGAAATGTCGATTATGGCGACTGGAAAAACCTCTAATAACAGCCAATTTTACGGAGTGACTTGCACACTGCGTCATCCTGCCGCATGCTATTGGCGAAAGGATAGGGCAATGACAATACAAGCCATTTTGAAGAATAAAGGTGCTGAGGTTGTCGCTATTGATGCAGCGCATCAGGTGGCCGAAGCCGTTCGTATTATGGATAAACGGCAAATCGGCGCGCTGGTGGTGACGGGGCAGGGCGAAGACTGTTCCGGCATTTTTACCGAGCGCGATGTGATGCGCGCGCTGGCCCGCAATGGCACGCATATTTTGGACGATGCCGTGGGTAAACATATGACCGACCGACCGCAAAGCATTTTGCCGACGACATCGGTTGAAGAGGCTATGGAAATCATGACCGAACGCCGCTTTCGCCATTTGCCGGTTATAAGCGGCACCACATTATGCGGCATTGTGTCGATTGGTGATTTGGTTAATTACCGCATCCACCAAAGCGAAATGGAAGCCAGCGCGCTGAAGGAATATATCGCTACCGGCTAAAAGCACCCGCTTGCCCTTTGGGCAAGCCTACAGCTTGGTCGGATTGGGTGCGTCGCCATAAACATCGAGCGGGTCGAAGACTTTTTCGTCTTCCTCATAATTCAGCGCTACCGGCGCATCGGGCAGTTCACCCGTCGGCAAAGAGCGATAAAAGCACGAGCGATAGCCGACATGGCAGCTTGCGCCATTGCCGCCGACCTGCACGCGCAGCCACACGCAATCTTGGTCATCATCAATGCGCATTTCCGCAATATGCTGCACCAGACCGCTGGTTGCACCCTTGTGCCAAATGGCTTGGCGCGAGCGCGACCAATAATGCGCTTCGCCGCTGGCAATGGTTTTCTTCAGCGCTTCTTCATTCATATAGCCGTGCATCAGCAATTCACCGCTGGTAAAATCGGTGGTGACAACGGGAATAAGGCCATTGGCGTCGAATTTCGGCGCCAGCACATGGCCTTCTTCAACCTGTTCTACGGTTTCGCGCGGGGCAAAAGGACCTGACATAATAAACCCTCTAAAAAGTTGAGGGTCTTATAGACCTAGCTGTTAATCATGGCAAGGAAGCGTGCTTCCATTTTCGGGTCTTCGGCAAACACACCGGTAAATTGCGTGGTGATGGTCGCCACATCGGGCTTTCTGATGCCGCGTGTCGTCATGCATTGGTGCTTGGCATCGACCAAAATGGCGATACCGGCCGGTTCCATAACGCGCTGAATGCAATCGACGATTTGCGCCGTCATGGTTTCCTGCGTTTGCAGACGTTTGGCGAAAATCTCAATCACCCGGGCCAATTTGGAAATGCCGACAACCTTATCGACCGGCATATAGGCGATGTGCACCTTGCCCAAAATCGCCACCATATGGTGCTCGCAATGGCTTTCCAGCGCAATGTCGCGCAGCATGACCATATCGTCATAGCCTTCAACATCCTCAAAAGTGCGTCCCAGCACTTCTTCCGGATCTTCATCATAACCGGCAAAAAATTCCTGATAGGCTTTGACCACACGCTTTGGCGTGTCGACCAGCCCTTCGCGGTCCGGATTGTCTCCGGCCCAAGAAATAAGTGTGCGAACCGCTGCTTCAGCTTCCTCGCGTGAAGGTTTATCCACTTTTACGTCCCGTTCCCTAATCATCGGCGTTTTTCTGCCGTCAACTCTTGCGTCCATTTTAGCCTCACCCTACGGGGAATACGCCCCGGTATGCGTCAGGCACGCTGTATGCCCTAATCTATTCAATGGCCCCAGCAGTCATGGCCTTATGCCATGATACGATGGATACGCCGCCACATAAAATACGCACAAGGTTTTGCATTGATGCAAACGCGCTATTGCTTATTACTCAGAATTTGCAAAGCGGTAAACATTACCTCGCGCGACGGGTCAGGTGACATCCGGTCGCAGCCAATTGGTTTACGCATAAGATAATAGGCCGGATTAGAGAAATTACCAGTTAATCTCTGAAACCCGCAAAAGCGCTTGCTGGCTGTGGGGCGCACTATTATGGTGCGCGCATGGATAGCCAGCTTGTTTTATACAATAGCCAAACACGGCAAAAAGAGGTTTTCGTGCCGCAAGACTCGGCGCGCGTAACGATTTACGTATGCGGGCCAACGGTTTACGGCGCCTGCCATATCGGTAATTTTCGCCCCGCCGTGGTGTTTGATGTGCTGGTGCGGCTGTTGCGCACGCTTTACCCGCAAGTGGTCTATGCGCGCAATATTACCGATATTGACGATAAAATTAATGCCAAAGCGGCGGAAGAAGGGGTTGATATTTCCGAAATTTCCGCCCGTTTTCACCAAAAATACCTCGAAGATATCGCCCAAATCGGCGTTTTACCGCCCGATATTGAGCCTTTCGCCACCGGCCATATGGGCGAAATGCAGGCCATGATAAGCGGTTTGATCGCCAGCGGCCATGCATATGAGGCAGAAGGCCATGTGCTGTTTGACGTGACGCAAGACGGTGAATATGGCGGCCTGTCGGGGCGCTCGCAAGAGGATATGCTGGCCGGTGCGCGCGTTGAGGTGGCACCATATAAAAAAAATCCTGGCGATTTTGTGTTGTGGAAGCCGTCAACCGACGCGCATCCGGGCTGGGACAGCGTCTGGGGACGCGGGCGTCCGGGCTGGCATATTGAATGTTCGGCGATGATTGAAAAACATCTCGGCGAGACGATTGATATTCATGGCGGCGGTGCTGATTTGCAGTTTCCGCATCATGAAAATGAAGCTGCGCAAAGCCGTTGCGCCCATGCGGCACCGCTTGCGCGCTATTGGCTGCATAATGGCATGCTGAATATTGGCGGCGAGAAAATGTCGAAATCGCTGGGCAATATTATGGTGATGAATGATTTGCTGGCGCAAGCACCGGGCGAAGCGGTGCGGCTGGCCTTGCTGCAAGGACAATATCGCCAAAGGCTCGATTTCACGCCCGATTTGCTGACGCAATCAAGGAAAAACCTCGACCGCCTCTATGGCGTGCTGCGCGATGCAAGGGATATTGAGGCGGCGGAGATGGACGCGCCTGAAGGTTTCATGGCGGCGTTATGCGATGATTTGAACACGCCGAAAGCACTGGCCGAATTGTTTGCGCTGGCCAAGCGCGCCGATACGCCTGAAGGCAAAGGCGCGTTGCTGGCGGCGGGCAGGTTGATGGGCCTGCTGGAGCAAGACCCTGAAACTTGGTTCGCCGCGCAAACCGTGGACGCTGATATTGACGCGGCGGCGGTGGAAGCGCTGATCGCCGAGCGCGCGCAAGCGCGGGCCGATAAGGATTACGCGGCGGCCGATGCGGCACGCGATAAGCTGACCGCCATGGGCGTGGCGATTGAAGACACGCCCGATGGGACAATTTGGAAGCTGGCCTAACCGGCCCGTGCCGCCTATCTTAACGCCATGATGAATGAACTCTATAATCAGCGCATTTTGAAGCTGGCGGCTGACATTCCGCATATCGGCACGCTCGATGCACCACAAGCGAAGGCTGACGCGCAATCGCGGCTGTGCGGCTCGAAAGTGCATGTCGAATTATGTCTTGCTGATGATGAAACCGGCAATGTGGTGGTTGTCGCTTTCGCGCATGAGGTCGAGGCTTGCGCGCTGGGGCAGGCCTCCAGCTCGGTCATGGCGCGGGAAATTATCGGTTCAACCCCGCAAGAATTGCGCCAAGTCGGCGCGACCATGCGCGCCATGCTGAAACAAGAAGGCGCGCCGCCGACCGGGCGCTGGGCTGACCTCGAAGTGTTGGAACCGGTGCGCGACTATAAAAACCGCCATGCCTCAACCCTGCTCACCTTCGATGCGGTGGAAGACTGTTTGCAGCAATTGGGGGTTTAAAGCCCCAGCACCGTCACTTTTACTTTTTTGGCTTTGCCGACTTCCACGCCCTCGGCGTCGCGGATGGCTTTTTTGATGGGCAAGAGATAGCTCTTGCGCTCTTTCGACGGAAACATGGAGGTCTGCCATTCGCTGCTGCCGATGCGCGCATTCACTTTCAGCGATTTGAAGCCGCGCTGCACATGTTTGGTAAAATGCTGGGCATGGTCACTCATATCTTGCGGCATGGTAATGAACCACCAATCGGTCTTTTTGCCCGACCAGAGCCACACCTCGCCCTCAAATTCATATTCCAGCGTGTCCATTTTTGCCCCTATGCGCGATATTTTGTTACTATAAGCACCATGATGGGGCGTGTCTTCGAATTCTTGGTTTTGCTGCCGGTGCATATTTACCGACTGGTTATCTCGCCTGTGATAGGGCCACGTTGTCGCTTTCAACCGACATGTTCTGAATATGCGGTGGCGGCAGTGCGCGCGCATGGCGCTTGGGCCGGTTTGTGGCTCAGCTTGAGGCGCGTGTCGCGGTGCCACCCGATTGAAGCGCTGGGGGCGGGGCATGGTTTTGACCCCGTGCCTGTTGAGATTTCGCGCGCAGCTTGGTATGCACCTTGGAAGACAAAAGCCAGAGACGATTCTGACAGATGATTACGCTGACCTTACCCGATGGCGCGACCCGCCAATTTGACGGCCCGATTGACGGGCTTGCTTTTGCCGAAAGCATTTCCAAATCGCTGGCCAAAAAGGCTTTGGCGTGGAAAGTCGATGGCGAGGTGATTGACTTGGCGCGCCGCGTTGAGGCCGATGCCGAAGTGGCCGTGATTACCGCTGCTGATGAAGACGGTGTCGATTTGATGCGCCATGACTGCGCGCATGTTCTGGCCGAAGCGGTGCAGGAGCTCTTCCCCGGCACACAAGTGACCATTGGCCCGGTGATTGAAAACGGCTTTTATTACGATTTCGCGCGTGAAACGCCGTTCAGCCTTGATGACCTTGAGGCGATTGAAAAACGCATGAAGGAAATCGTCGATCGCAATGAGGAGATTATCCGCGAAGAATGGGAGCGCGACGCGGCGGTGGCGCATTTCCGCGAGATTGGCGAGGAATATAAGGCGGAGATTATTGCCGCCATACCGGCCGACCAAGCGATTACGGTTTACCGCCAAGGTGATTGGAAAGATTTGTGCCGTGGCCCGCATTTGCCGTCCACCGGCAAGCTGGGCAAAGCCTTTAAGCTTACTAAGCTGGCCGGTGCCTATTGGCGCGGCGACAGCAATAATGAAATGCTGCAGCGCATTTACGGCACGTGCTGGGGCAACGAAAAAGATTTGAAAGCCTATTTGCATATGGTGGAGGAAGCCGAAAAGCGCGACCACCGCAAGTTGGGCCGCGAAATGGATTTGTTCCATTTGCAAGAAGAAGCGCAAGGCAGTGTTTTTTGGCACGCCAAAGGCTACATTATTTGGCAGCAGCTGGAGCAATATATTCGTCGTCGCCTCACGGAACATCACTATGAAGAGGTGAAGACGCCGCAACTCTTGGATAAGCGCTTTTGGGAGCAATCGGGCCATTGGGATAAGTTTCGCGAAAACATGTTTGTCGTGCCCGATGAAGTGCCGTCAACCGAAGAGGGCGCGGCGGTGATTTCTGCCGATGCCGATTTGATGGCGATTAAGCCGATGAATTGTCCGGCGCATGTGCAGATTTTCAAACAGGGTATCAAGTCATATCGCGACCTGCCCATTCGCATGGCCGAGTTTGGTTGCTGCCACCGCAATGAAGCGCATGGCGCGCTGCATGGGCTGATGCGGGTGCGGCAAATGACGCAAGATGATGCGCATATTTTCTGCCGCGAAGACCAGATTATTTCAGAGGCCGTCGATTTTTGCGGATTGGTAACGCAGGTTTATACCGATCTCGGTTTTGAAGATGTCTCGGTCAAGCTGGCGCTGCGGCCTGACATGCGCGCCGGTGATGATGATGTGTGGGACCGCGCCGAGCAGGGCTTGCGCGATGCGCTGACCGAGGTTGGTCTCGAATGGGAAGAACTGCCCAATGAAGGCGCGTTTTACGGCCCGAAAATCGAATATCATTTGCGCGACGCGATTGGCCGCACCTGGCAATGCGGCACGCTGCAACTCGACTTTGTGCTGCCCGAGCGGCTTGATGCCGCCTATATCGGCGAAGACGGCAATAAACATCGCCCCGTCATGTTGCACCGCGCCGTTTTGGGCACGCTGGAACGCTTTATCGGCATTATGCTGGAAAGCTATGCCGGTAAAATGCCGCTTTGGCTCGCCCCGGAGCAAGTAGTGGTATGCCCGATTACCAGCGATGCCGATGATTATGCGCATAAGGTCGTTGCCGCATTGCAAGCGCAAGGCCTACGCGCGCGCGCCGATATCCGCAATGAAAAGATTAATTACAAAGTGCGCGAACATTCGGTGGCGAAAGTGCCGGTGATTTTGGCGGTCGGCATGCGCGAGGCGGAAGAGGGCACAGTGTCCATGCGTCGCCTCGGCTCGAAAGAGCAAAGCGTGACGGGATTGGACGATGCGGTGGCTGCATTGACCGCTGAAGCGACACCGCCCGATTTGCGCGCTTAAAACCGCCACTCGATTTCCAGCACAGCATAATCATTTTTCTGAACACCGGCTTGCCCAGTGGGGAGCGGCTCGCCCCATCTTTCAATCGAAATTTCAATGCGCGCCTCTTGGGTGACCATTCGGCGAAATAGCTATGGGTGAGTGCGCTATAGGGCGAGCGATAATCAACATAGTTCAACGCCTCACTGCCCAAGCTGACGGGGCCGAGACCGATGTTGAAGCGATACAGCCAATTGCGCGAAAAACGGCTGCCGCCGCGTATCTGTTCAAGCTCGATTTCTTGGCCGATATGGAAGCGGCCAATGGATATTTTATCGGCCAATGCCAATGTCGCCGCGTAAATATCCGCTTCATCTTGTAAGCCGAGCGTCATGGAAGCGCGCTTTTCGCGGGCCATGTCCTCAAAGGGTAACGCTGCTTTGGCAAGTTGATAGACAAAAGGTGGCAGCAAGCCTGTGGCCAGTGCCTGTGTATCAAACATGATGCCGAGGCGGTTTTCCTCATTGCGATGATAGCCTTGCGGCATGCGTGATTTTTGCCTTCCGGCTTTGACGGTGAGTGCAAAATTATCACTCAGCCCATATTCGAGCAAAAGCGACCGGTAGATTTCCCGATGACGAAAATGGATAATATTCTCTGTCGTCTGTTTTTGTTCAATGCGATTGGCAATCAGCTTGCCGTCGTCTTTTTCAGGCAGCCACGCGCCGCCATAGGCTGATGAAAAAGCACTGCCAAGTAAAAATGAAACGCTCACCAAAAAGCGCATGACGGTTCTCCGTTTATTGTTTTTCAACGCTATTTGACTTTAATGGGACGCAGCTATATGGCAGGTATCGCCCCTAAGGAGAATAACACGGCATGGTCGAAACCACAGAGTTTTTGAAAAAGCGTCGTTCGGTTCTGGCGCGCAATATGACGGCGCCGGGCCCTGATGACGCGCAGCTGCGCGAATTGCTGAGCATTGCCGCGCGTGTACCTGATCATGGCAAGCTCGCGCCGTGGCGCTTTGTGGTTTTGCAGGGCGATGACCGCGCCAAATTGGGTGAAATTGCCGCTACCGCTCTGGGTGATGACAGCGTGGCCGAGCATTATGAACGCGCGCCGTGCGTCGTCGCTGTCTTGGCCTGCCCGAAAGAGCATCCGAAAATTCCGCGCAGTGAAATGATTTTGTCAGCCGGCGCGGCCTGTATGAATTTGCTGACGGCGGCACAAGCCATGGGCTTTGCCGCGCAATGGCTGACGGGTGCCGCCGCCTATGAAGAAGCCGTGCTACATGCGCTTGGCGGCGCGCAAGGCGATGAAATAGCCGGTTTCATTTATCTCGGCACAGCAACCGAAGCGCCGAGTGAGAGGGCGCGCCCTGAGCTTGAAGATGTTGTCAGCTTCGGCTTGGCAGATTAGGCGCACCGATGAACAGTCTGACCCAAGATATCAAGACATTGCTCAATCTCGCCTGGCCGGTGGTGATTTCGCGCGTCGGCATTTTGACGCTTGGCATTACAGACACGGTAATGGTCGGACGCTATGCGTCAGAGCATCTCGCCTATCTCGGCATCGGCATGGTGCCGAGCAATATTTATATTCTCATTATGATCGGCTTGCTCATGGGCACATCGGTTTTGGTGTCCAACCGTTTTGGGGCGGGGCAATATGAAAAAACCGGCGAAGTGTTGTGGCACGCGCTGCCCTGGGGTTTTGCCATCGGACTCATCGGTTTTTTGTTTTGCTATTTCGGCGAGTTTTGGCTGCTCTTGACGGGCCAAGATGCCGAACTGGCAAATAAAGGGGGACATATTTCAATCATTGCCGGATTGAGCCTGCCGCTTGCCGCCGTGCATATGACGACGGGTTTTTTCCTCGAAGGCATTCGCAATCCGCGCCCCGGCATGGTGATTATGATTGCCGCCAATATCATTAATATCTTCGCTAATTATTTTCTCGTCTATGGCGTTTACGGCTTTCCTGAATTGGGCGCGGAAGGCTCAATTTGGGCAACTTTCATCGTGCGTTGTATGCAAGTGGTGGCCATTTTGTCTTATGTCTGGTTTTTCATCGACCATGAGAAATTTGGCCTGCGGAAGCCGAAAATCACTTGGCGTGGCGGCACGGAATTGCGCCGCATCGGCTATGCGTCCGGCATTTCAATGGGATTGGAAAACGGCGCGTTTAATGCGCTGGTGCTGTTTGCCGGTTTTCTCGGCACGGCCGTTGTCGCGGCGCATGTCATTATGATTAACGTGTTTGCCGTTTTCTTCATGATGGGGCTGGGCTTTGGCGTCGCGACTGCGGTCAGTGTCGGCAATGCCAATGGCGCAGGCGATATGCAGCAAGTATCTCGCTGGGCTTGGCTCGGCCTGTCATTGCAGAGCATTATCATGATTATTGCCGGCTTGTTGATGTGGCTGACGGCGCAAAGCACAGGCGAATTTTTTTCAAATGACCCAGCCGTTTACAGTCTCGCCGCCGCGATGATTGCATGGGTTTCCATGTCGCTGGTGTTTGATACCGGCCAGTCGCTCATGGCCATGGCCTTGCGCGCACGCGGCGATACATGGGCACCGACTTTCATTCACTTTCTTGCTTACGGTGTGGTGATGATACCGCTCGCCTATGTGCTGATTTTCCCCCTCGGACGCGGCGCGATGGGGCTGGCCGATAGCGTTATTCTCGGCACTTTCGTGCCGTTTATGCTGGTCATGTTGCGCTATCTCCAGCTTGATCGGCGCGCCTTAAAAACCCAAACGGCCTAGTCTTTGTGCTGGCCGATAATACCGGCTTCGAGATATTTTTTGCGCGTCTCTTCATCAATGCCGACTTGCGCCAACACATCCATTGTATGCTGACCGATTTCCGGCAGCGGCCCTTTCGGGTCGGTGCTTTCATCGCCGAAGCGAATGGGTGAGGCAATGTTTTTATAGCTTGTGCCATCGGCTTTCGGCATATCGACATAAACACCGGCAGCATGCATTTGCGGGTCTTCAAAAGCTTGCTCAAAAGTTTGCACCGGCGACCAGATAAGCCCGGCCTCGTCCAGAATCGGTGTCCATTCTGCAAGTGTTTTTTCGGCAAATGCCGCGTCCATTATGGCAATCAAATCGACACCATTGCGGCGGCGGTCGCGCAAGCTGCCGAAACGTTCATCTTCCAATAAGTCTTCCCGGCCAATGGCGCGCGCAACATCGGGCCAATCCGGCTCATTGGGTCGGCCATTGATGAACAGCCAATACTCATCTTTGGTCATGTAGAAATTATTAATCGCGACAATCGCTTCGTCGCGTGGGCGCGAGCGGGCAATGCGGCCATAACGCAACCAAGTGCCGTAATCGCAGCCGACCGTATAGGCGGCGGAACGAATAAGCGAACTTTCTACCAAAGTGCCTTTGCCGGTGTCGCGGGCCTTCAACAGCGCAGCCAAAATACCGCTGGCCGTTGCAATGCCGGTAATATGGTCACCCGCCGCCGTGCGCAGCGGTGCGGGGGCTGCGCCTTTCGGCGTCATAATCCAGCCAAAGCCCGATTTGGCGTTAAACGCCGCCGTGTCAAAGCCCGGCTTGTCGGCTTCGTCGCCCTCAAGCCCGAAGCCGGTGACGCTGGCATAAACCAGTTTCGGATTGATTTCGGACAGCGTGTCGAAATCCAAACCTTGTTGCTTTAATTGGCCGGGGCGCACATTGGTCAAAAATACATCAGCATCTTCCACCAGCTTGCGGACAATCTCGCGCCCTTCTTCAGTGCCGGTATTGACGGCAATGGCGCGCTTGCCGCGATTGTCGAGAGCGGAGACGGGGTTGTCGGGATAATCATCGGTCATGGCGCTGGCGTAAAACTTCCGCATCGGGCAACCGCCCAGTGGTTCGATTTTAATAACATCGGCGCCCCAATCGGCCATAATGCCACCGGCTGACGGCGCCGCGATATAGGTTGCCATTTCAATAATTTTAATGCCTTCAAGCATGGTCAGATCTCCCATTTGCCGATAACTTAAAGCGAGGGGGCACGAAAAGGCAATGACCGAAAAACAGATAAGAAAAACGCTCTTGGCCAAGCGGCAGGAATTGACTGATTTGTTGGATGTCAGTGCCGATGATGCCGCACCCGTTGAATTGGATCAAACCCAGCAGGGGCGCTTGTCGCGCATGGATGCGTTGCAACAACAGGCGATGGCGGCAGAAACGCAACGCCGCCGTCATCGGCAAGTGCAATTACTCGACGCGGCTTTGCAACGCTTGGATGAAGGCGAATACGGCTATTGCGTCAATTGCGGTGAGGAAATTGAAGCCGATCGTCTGACGCTCGACCCGGCCACGCCGTTTTGTATTGCGCACGCGCGATAAGCACTTGCCGCGCTTGGCGCGGTTTAGTGCGCCTCGCGCCAGCATAGCGACCGCAGCAAGCGACGTCGGCCGGACAAGGGCTTGCCCCACGGGCGGAGCACCTCTATCTAGTCTGCATGAATTATTTCACTTTCATGCGCGCGCATTACCGCTTTTTGCTGTTCGGCTTTTTGATGATGGGGCTGTCGAATTTCGGACAGACTTTCTTCATCGCGCTTTACAGCAATGAAATACGCGCGCTGTTCAACCTTTCAAACGCCGGATTTGGGGGCCTTTACTCGGCCATGACGCTGCTCAGCGCGGCGGTGATGCTTTATTCGGGGCGCTTTATTGATGCTTGGCCGCTCCGTCGTTTCACCTTGTTTGTGCTGGGTGGGCTGGCACTGGGTTGTCTCATAATGGCCTCGGCGCAGCATATAATTGCGCTCGCTGCCGCGCTGTTTCTGCTGCGCCATTTCGGGCAAGGGCTGTCGAGCCATACCGGCATGACGACGGCGGGACGTTCTTTCGAAGCCAATCGCGGGCAAGCGGTTTCGCTTGTGCAGTTGGGCTATGCCGGCTTTGAAGGGTTCTTCCCGCTGATGGCGGTGGCGCTCATGGCCTATATTGGTTGGCAAACAAGCTGGCTTGTCTTTGCTGCTGTTTTGGTGCTGCTGGCAGTGCCCTTACAGCTTTATCTCGGTGCGGCTGAGCCGAAAAATACGAATGACGATTTGCGCAGCGATCATGAAGCGGCTTCAGCGGACCGTGGCGACGTGCTGCGCGACCGGCGTTTTTATATGGTGATGCCGCTCTATCTCGCGCCACCATTTTTCCTGACCGGCCTGTTTTTCCACCAAGTGCAATTGGCCGAAAGCCGAGATTGGCCCATTGAGGCTTTGGCGGCTGCCTTTTCTCTTTATGCCTTTGCCAAAGTCACCATCTCACTATTGACCGGCCCGAGCATTGATCGGCTGTCGGCTTTACGGCTTATGCCGTTAAGTGCTGCACCGCTCATTTTGGCCTTGAGCCTGCTGCTTGTCCCCTATGACGCATTCGGCGTGTGGACGCCGTTTATCTATATGGGGCTTATCGGCATTAATCTCGGCATGGCGGGGCCGATCAGTGGCGGCTTGTGGCCTGAGCTTTTCGGCACGGCGCATTTGGGCGCAATACGTTCCCTGACCTCGCCCATTGTCATCAGCGCCACGGCGGCGGCACCC
>CATDDF010000110.1 GCA_949498175.1 Alphaproteobacteria bacterium
AGGCAGAAATTTATTATTCAGCACACACGCGCCGCGTGTGAAAGGAGCGAATCCGGGCAGGCCTGCTTGATCGGCCGCGGTTTGGCTGTTGGCTTCCGTGTAAAGCGGTTGGCGCTCAAAACCCGCTAGCTCGGTTGAATTGAGACTGTCGATGGATTTGCCGCGCAAGGCGGTTTCAACCGCTTGCAGCCAGGCGTTTTCTGACGGCGCGCCAAATTCATTTCCCAATTTCAATTCGCTCATAAACAGCTCTCCCTAGCCGTCTTCTGTCGTCAGTAAATAACTGATGGATAAAAGCAAGGCAATAAGCGCCGGTGTCCAACTTGCCAATATTATCGGCATGAGATTTAACTCGCCCATTAACACAATGAAATCATTGAATAAAAATAAGGAAAAACCGCATAAAATCGACATTCCCAGCGTTTGGCCGGTAGAGAACATACGCCCCGTCGGCAGAGAAAAACACGCCGCTACCATAACCATAGCCATCAGCAATATCGGCAAAGCGAGAAGCGATTGGAAGCGCACTTGATGGCGCGTCATATCAATGCCGCTATTTCCGGCGGCAGAAATATAGCCGGGTAATTGCCATATATTGATAATCCGCGCATTGGTGAAACTGTTGGACAGGCTTTCCGCGACAAGACCGGTCGGCAAGTCAAATTGCGCCACGGTCTCAGGAGGGGCACTGCCCTGATAAATTGTGGCTTGGGAGAGGCGAAATATGCCATCACTGATTTCGCCTGACGGTGCAGTGATGCGTCTGTCAAAAGTGCCTTCAGCGTCCAGCACCATGATTTCCAATACAAGCATACGACCCGTTCCGGTGTCGTCAATCTCACGCGCGCGGCTTATATAGCTGCCGCTTTCGGTAGTCTCGCGAAACCAAATACCACCGGTGGAAAAACTCAAACCCGATTTTTGCGAGGTCAGTTCGGCATGGCGGTCGGTATAGCGATTGTGCAAATGTGCCCCAATCGGTTCCAGCGCGAGGATAATCAGCGTTGATAGGACAAAGGTAAATATCAAAAGCGGTTGTAAAAACTGCCAGACCGAAAGTCCGGCGGCGCGAATGACCGCCAACTCCTGTGCTTGGCTGAGACGCAATAGACAGAACACCGTGCCGAAGAGAAAAATGAACGGCAGAAAATCCATCAGCAAAAGCGGCAGACGGTGTAGCGTAAAATTAAACGCCGTGCCGGCACCTAAATTGAAGCGATTGGCAAAACGCAGCATTTCAAGAAAATCGCCCAGCATGGCCACCGTGCCAAAGCCCAAAGCAACAATGACCAGCCACAAGGCAAACCGCTTCACCAAATATAAATTCAACGTGCCAATCATTGCGCCCGCCCGGACAGTCTTTTGAGCATGTCGGGGTCATTTTGCTTTTGAATGAAACCCATCAATGCAAGCAGGAAAACCGTTGGCCAAATGAAAATCAAGGTTGGTGTTTCTTGCTCGACGGCCATATCGGCCAGCGCAATGACGCCGATTTGAAAGATAATGGCAAGCAAGACTGCGGCCATAATGCGTTGGCCATAGCCGCTGCGGCTAATGCCACCTGCCGTAATAACGGCAAAGCCAACCAGCATGAAAACAAAGGGCGCTGCCAGATTGGAGATCAGTTCCAATCCGCGCCCTTGCATGCGGGTGATGCGCCGCTCGCCGGTCACGCCATGCGCTGACGGATTGAGCAATTGGTGAATCATCATGTGGTTGCGATTGAAGACAATTTGCTTTTCCTGCGTCGGGGCTGGCGGGCTGAGCGGCAGTAAATATTGTGAGAAGGTGACGGCTTGTCCCTGTGCGCCTTCATTGTGAATATGCTGGCTGCCATTGCGTAAAATAAAATAAGGCTCGCCATTGCGTTCGCTGATGACTGCTTTTTCAGCCAGAAAAATAATCGGTCGGCTCGGCTCGGTAGCATCATAAATCATCAAATCGAGAAATTGCCCGTCACGGTCTTGGCCGCTGGTAAAAGCCGTCATGCCCGGCTTCAGATCCTTAAACACGCCGGGTTGCAATTCAGCCAGGGCAATGCGGTTACCGCCTTCGAAGGAACTCAGCTTCAATGTTTTCATGGCAATGGGTGAAATATAGAAAGCCAACAAGCCTTGCACGATCATCACCAGCAGACCGAGCAACAGTATGGGTCGTAAAACGCGTAACGGGCTGAGGCCGGCCGCGGTGAGCGCGAAATATTCATAATCTTGCAAGAGCCGCACCATTTGCGCGATGACGGTAATCAGCAAAGCGGGGGCCAGGGTGAAGGTCAGCACGCGCGGCAAGACAAGCGATGACAGCATCAGCGTTTCCATCGGTGAGGTGCCGGCGGTCAGCGCCTTATCAATCAGATTGAGCGCCTGCACCAGCCAAATGACGCCGGAAAGCACCAAAGTCAGGGCAAGCTGGCTTTGCAAAAGACGCATAAAGAGATAGCGGTCGAGCATGCAAGGACAATATCAGCGCTTGGCATGGCTTATCAATCAAATTGCACTATTGCCGAAAGGCAAAATATCGGTTTGCGCTGTCAAAACAGATTGCCTAAGCTTCCGCCAGTGGGAGGTTTCGCTATGGATCTGAATTTTACACAGGAATATGAAGATTTCCGCGCAGAAGTGCGTAGCTTTTTGGCAAGCAATAAGGATAAGGCGCCGAGCCATGCAGATCGCTCTGTGCGCAGTGAGAAGCGTCTGGCTTGGCAGAAGATTTTGCTGGAAAACGGCTATGCGGCGCGCACTCATCCGAAAGAATATGGCGGCTATGGTGCAGAGCCGGATGCCTTGAAGGCGCGCATCATCGCTGAAGAATTTGCGCGCGCCGGTGTGCCGGGCGGCATGGCAGGGCAGGGCATAAATATGTTGGTGCCGACCTTGCTTGAATTGGGCACGGATGAGCAGAAAGAAAAATACATCAAACCGACATTGAGCGGCGAAATGGTGTGGTGTCAGGGATATTCAGAGCCGGGGGCAGGGTCTGACTTGGCCTCATTGCGCACGGCGGCGGTGGTCGATGGCGATGATTTCGTCATTAACGGCCAAAAGATTTGGACCTCAACGGCGCAGTTTGCCGATATGATGTTCTGCCTTGTGCGCACCGAGCCGGATGCACCCAAGCACCAAGGCATCAGCTATATTCTCATTGATATGAACACGCCGGGCATTGAAGTGCGCCCGCTAATGACCATGACCGGCTTTGCCGAGTTTAATGAAGTGTTTTTTACGGATGTGCGCGTGCCGGTGACGTCCATTGTCGGCCAGCGCGGCGAGGGCTGGATGGTCGCCAATGCAACGCTGACGCATGAGCGCGGCATGTTGGGCGACCCCGACGCGGCTTTGAGCCGCTTGCGCGCCATCGCCGAAATTATGAAAAAAGAGCATATTGACGGCAAACCGCTGATTGATGATGCGGTGTATCGCGATCGTTTGGTGCGGCTGCAAGCCGAAGCGCAGGCCATGAAAATGAATGGCATGCGCTTGACCACTTTGGCCAGTGAGAAAAAATCGTCGGGTATGGCCGGATTGCTGGTCAAATTGCAGGGCTGCGAGCTTAATCACCAAATGGCCGAGCTGGCGATTGATGTGATGGGTGAATATGGCATGTTGTATGAAGACAGCCCGTTTTCGCGCGATAAGGGCATGTGGCAAACCCATTATATGTTCGACCTCGGCATGATTATCGGCGGCGGTTCGGCGCAAATTCAAAAAAATATCATCAGCGAGCGTGGCCTCGGCATGCCGCGCGAGCCGAAGCCGACCCCCGGCACGTTTAAAGCCAATTAGGAGCGGCGCTCATGTATTTCGGATTGTCAGAAGACCAACTCATGTTGCAAGACAGCGTCGGGCGCTATCTCGAAGGCGCGTCTGAATTGGAAGAAGTGCGTAAATTTGTCGATGGAGATGGCGCGCTGGCCGAGACTTTGCAAAAGGGTTTGGAAGAGCTCGGCGTGCCGTTTGTGCTGCTGCCGGAAGCGCAAGGCGGCCTCGGCATGGGCGTGTTGGAAGCGGCGTTGATTTCAGAGATGCTGGGACGGCATGTTTCGCCATCGGCCTTCACCGCCGCTTATGGCATAGCGGTTATCGGCTTGCGCGAAGCGGGCGATGAAGATTGGTTGTCGCAAATCGCGTCAGGCAGCGCGCGCATGGGCGTCGGCCTCACCGAGGCGATTGGCGGGCGCGATGATGCCGGTCTCACCATTTCGGGCGACACGGTCTCAGGCCGCGCCAGCTTCGTTATGGGCGCTGATGGGGCAACGCATTTTCTGCTCACGACAGGAGACCAGCTTGTGGTGGTAGAGCGCGGTGCGAAAGGCGTGAGTGAAACCCAACTGACAACGATTGACCGCACACGCACCGTGCTGACATTGGATTTGGACAATGTGGCCGCTTCTGTGGTGGCGGGAAACAATCACGCCGAAGCACAGCGCAAAATGATTGATGTGGGCCGCGTTTTGCTGGCCGCTGACTCGCTCGGTGCGGCAGCGATGATGTTGGAGAAAGCGGTCGAATATTCCAAAGACCGTGACCAGTTCAACCGACCGATTGCCTCGTTTCAGGCGGTCAAACATATGTGCGCCGAAATGGCCGCCAAGTTGGAGCCGTGTCGCGCCATGATTTGGTATGCGGCTTACGCGCAAGACCATGTGCCGGAAGAAGCATCGCTGATGGCCTGTTTGGCCAAATCGCATATGCAGGAAGTCGGCAAATTCGTTGCCCGCACGGCAACCGAAGTGCATGGCGGCATGGGCTTCACCGATTTGCTGGGCTTGCATTATTGGTTCAAGCGCATTGGCGCCAATCGCCAATTACTCGGTGGGCCGGAAAAATTGCGCGCCGAAGCGGCTGAACTGCAAGGCTGGGCGGGTTAATTACTCCGCCGCCGCTTGCAGTTTCGGGAAGCGGATATAGTGACCGACCATCATGGTAGCAAAAGCCGTCGGGTCGGGGCGCTCGCCGGTCAATACGCCTTTGGCGCGCAAATCTTCTTCAATGCGGTTCAAAATAAACGCGATGGACAAGTCATCACTGCCGTTGCGCCACAGATTTTCTTCTGCTTCGTCTTTGAAGCAATAACCTTTCCAAGAGATGGAATAGCGCAATTCTGACCAGTCATAATCTCCCAAAATATCGCCCTCATGGCGCAACTGCCAATGGTCATCACCCATGAAATGCAGGCGCGCGGTTTTATTTATGACGGGAATATCGGGCTTGGTTTCATGCACGCGGTCAACGCCGTGGAAGACTTTATCCGTGTCGATGACAATGGCCGAATTATGGTCGGACTGAATGGCCTCGCGCGGCCCGTCCGTGCCCTCGGGATAAAAGGCAAACGCGCCGCCTTTTGATTTGCCGAACCATGACACGCAAGTGGTGATGGGGATGCGCCATTCGTCAAACAGGCCGCTATGCAGCATGGTGACGAGCAGCCATTGCGGTGTCACTTTGCGATTGGCACCGCGAAATTCCGGCACATCCGTATGCACGGCCAATTCTTGGCCGGGAATGAGGATATTGGCGAAAATAATCGCCGGCACAATGCGCTCCACGCCGGAGATTTTGCGCGCCGTTTCGGCCAAAGCCGGATGGTTCATAAACGGCTCAACACCCGGCGCCTTCACCTCATCGCCATAGGCATAAGTCTCGCGGAAATAATTGGTGCGCGCCGCAGCCGTGCGCGCATCGTCTTTGTTTTCGCTGCCGTGCATGCCATGCGCGATGTAATTGAACGCCGCGTCAAAGCGTTGCGGCAAATCTTCGCCAATGCCGTCATTTTCACCTTCATTAGCGTAAGGCCCGAAACTGCCGAAATTCTCGGCCAGACGCAGCATGGTGGCGGCGTCGTCTTCGGTCAAAAACGGGTCCAAATGATTATAATGCGCGCGCATGGGCGACCTCCCTCAATTTTCAGCATTTTGGGGGGAAAAACAGTTTTCGGTCAAGCAAAAGGGCGGCGCAAACGCACCGCCCTAAAACTTGCAATCGAAATGCGCTTAGACGCGTTCAATGATAATGGCCGGAGCCATGCCACCTGCGGCGCACATGGTGACCAGACCGAATTGCTTGTCTTGACGTTCCAATTCATCGAGCATGGTGCCGACAAGGATAGAACCGGTCGCGCCAATCGGGTGACCCAATGCCATCGCGCCGCCATTGACATTGATAAGCTCGCGGTCAATGTCGAGGTCACGAATGAATTTCTCGGTGACCACAGAAAACGCCTCATTGACTTCAAACAGGTCAATATCGGCAACCGTCAAACCGGCTTTTTCGAGCACTTTTTTGGCGGCCGGAACCGGCGCGTTGAGCATCAAAGTCGGGCTGTCACCCATATTGGCGATGGCTTTCACTTTGGCGCGCGCCTTCAAGCCATTGGCTTTGGCATAATCTTCTGAGGCCAGCAGCAAAGCGGCTGCGCCATCGACAACGCCGGAAGAATTACCGGCATGGTGCACGTGATTAATCTCCAGATCCGGATAGGCCTGATTGACCAGCTTGCGGAAGGTTGTGCCGTCTTCATCAAGCGGAATATCGGCCAGCTTGGCAAAGCTCGGCTCCAATTCGGCAAGGCTTTCCGGCGTGGTTTGCGG
>CATDDF010000111.1 GCA_949498175.1 Alphaproteobacteria bacterium
AAGCCGTCAACAAGCTGGTCATGCAAAAACTGGGGCTGGAATAGGCCTAGTTGCCGGTAAACTTCGCGTCGCGCTTTTCGTTAAAGGCAGAGACACCTTCTTTGAAGTCTTCCGTGCGACCGGCCGTGCGCTGCGCTTGCCGCTCATTATTCAGCTGTTCTTCATATTTGGCATCAATGCTTTCCCACAACAGATTACGGATAAGCTTCAGCGAGTGCGGGCCTTGCGCCAATTCGGCAGCCAGCGCACCGGCTTCATCGAGCAATTTATCATCAGCAACAACGCGGTTGATAAGCCCCCATTCCAATGCGGTTTTGGACGGTAGGCGGTCACCCATAATGGTCAATTCGCGCGCCCGTGCCATGCCGACAAGGCGCGGCAGCAAATAGGTTGCGCCGCCATCCGGCACCAGACCGATGCGGCGGAAAGCTTGCAGGAAGAAGGCGCTTTCATTGGCGATAACCATGTCACCCATCAGCGCAAAGCTCATGCCGACACCGGCGCATGGGCCGTTTACCGCAGACACAATCGGGCAATGCAGATTGCGGAAGCGGCGCAGCAGCGGGTGATAGATTTTTTCCAGCCCTTCACCGGCATCGTTTGGCCGATTGCGTTTTTCGCCGCCATCGCCATCCATGCGCGCGACATTGGCACCGGCGCAAAAGCCGCGACCTGCACCGGTCACAATTAGGGCGCGCACGCCATTATCGGGGTGTTCAATTTCGTCGAGCGCCAAATCCATTGATGACAGCATTGGCGCGCTCATCGCATTCAGCGCATCGGGGTCGTTAAAAGTCAGCGTGGCAATATTGTTTTCAATATCCAGCTTTAATAAATCATATTCGAAATTCATGGTTTCCCTCACTTTTTATCGTTGGTCGCTTTTGCCATTTCGGCTTCGACCTCACGGAAATTCGGTTTGCGTTTTTCAATAAAGGCTTTCACGCCCTCAAAGAAAACCGGTTGATTGGTATAATGACGCTGCTCTTCTTTCTCAAAGTCAAGCTGGTCATGCAGCGATTGCAACATGGCTTTATCATGCGCGCGCACCGTCGCCTTGATGCCGGTGATGGAGCTTTGCGCCATGCGCTCGGCATATTCTTGCGCTTTGGCGAGTAATTGGTCATCGGGATGCACTTCCCACACCATGCCCCATTCCAGTGCCGTGGCGGCATCTAAATTATCGCCCAATAAGGCCAGTCCATTGGCGCGGGCGCGCCCGACCAAATTCGGCACCAGCCAGCTTGCGCCGACATCGGGGATAATGCCCAATTGTGGCGCGAATACGAGGCGGAATTTGGCGCTTTCTGCCGCCAGCACCAAATCTCCCGATAAGGCCAATCCGACCCCGCCACCGGCAGCAATGCCGTTAATGGCGGTGACAACCGGCTTGGGGCTGTCGACAACAGCGCGCACCAGCGGGTTAAAGCCGATTTCCATGGAATTGGCGGTCACGTCGCCCGGCGACATGCCTTCTTCGGACGGCCAATTGCCGCCCGCAAGGTCAGCACCGGCACAAAAGCCACGGCCATTGCCGGTTAAAACAATGGCGCGGACAGCCTCATCATTTGCTGCCTCGCTCAGCGTATCAATCATCGCGAAAACAATGTCGCTGTTGAGGCTGTTGAGAACATCGGGGCGGTTCATGCGAATGGTCAGCACACCGCTATCGCTCAGTTCTTTTTCAATTACGTCACTCATTTGGTCTTCCTTTGGCAATTACCATACTGGCAATCGTCCTATTGGCAAGTGCGACATTATCTGATTTACTATTCTTTTTGGGGAGGACACCATGAGTGCAGCAGAAACAATGCAAGAATTGCCGGAAACACCAGAGGCCGACATTCGCCGTCTGGTTGATATGCAAAAAGCAGCGCATATTGCTGAAGGTCCAATGACGGCGGAACGCCGCATTGATTTGATTGACCGCACAATCGCGCTGATTGTCGACAATGGCGATGCCATGGTTGATGCGCTGATGGCCGATTTCGGCAATCGCAGCCCCGAAGGCACGCTGGCAACCGATGTCGGCGGCACGTTGGGTGCGCTGAAATATGCCAAGAAAAACGTCCGCAAATGGATGAAAGCCTCCAAGCGCCATTCCATGTTCCCGCTCGGTCTGCTGGGTGCCAGCACGCGGGTGGAATATCAGCCGCTTGGCTGTGTCGGCAATGTTGTGCCGTGGAATTTCCCGTTCAATCTGTGCTTTGGCCCGATGGGCTCGATTTTCGCAGCCGGTAACCGCACCATTATCAAACCGTCAGAATTTACCGTGCAAAGCGCGATTTTGACCAAAGAATTGTGCGAGAAATATTTCGATGAAAGCGATGTTGCCGTCGTTCTGGGTGGGCCGGAAACCGGAGCCGCCTTTGCCAAGCAGCCGTTTGACCATTTGCTGTTTACCGGCGCGACGGCGATTGCCTCGCATATCATGCGCGCAGCAGCCGAGAACCTGACGCCGGTGACGCTGGAATTGGGCGGCAAGTCGCCGGTGATTGTCTCAGATAGCGCCGACTTCAAAAAAACTGCGGCTCGTGTGATGACAGGCAAAACTTTGAATGCCGGTCAAATCTGCCTCGCGCCTGATTATGTCATGGTGCCGGAAGGCAAGGTTGATGAATTTGTCGCGGAGGCATCTGACGCGGTGGAAACCATGTTCCCGACGCTGAAAGACAATCCTGATTACACATCAGTGGTCAATCAGCGCCATTACGATCGTCTGCAAGGCTATCTGGACGATGCCCGGGCGAAGGGTGCCAAGATTGTTGAGATTAACCCGGCCAATGAAGACTTTTCGCAGCAACCGCATCGCAAAATCCCGCCGACCATTGTGGTTGAGCCGGGCGATGATACGAAAGTTATGCAGGAAGAAATTTTCGGCCCGATTTTGCCGGTCAAATCTTACAAATCTACCGATGAGGCGATTGGTTATGTCAATGACCATGACCGTCCGCTGGGTCTGTATTATTTCGGCGACAATAAGGCTGAAGAAAATAAAGTCATCAATTCCACCACTTCAGGCGGTGTGACGGTGAATGACGTGATTACGCATATTATGCAAGACGACGCGCCGTTTGGCGGCGTTGGCCCGTCGGGCACAGGCGCTTATCATGGCCATGAAGGCTTTATCAATTTCAGCCATGCCAAGACGGTTTTCCGTCAGTCGCCGTTTGAATTTGCTGCCGGTGCGCTGCGCCCGCCCTATGGCGAGAAGACACGCAAAATGCTGGCCGGCATTATCAAGAAATAAAGCCTTTCTGGAGGGGAAAAGCCCGTATGCGCCATTGTGATGCATACGGGTTTTTTCTTTGTCCGAACCGATGCGAATGTGAGATAGTTCACCAATGGAAGAGATTGCAAAATTTAACGCCGAAGACCCGTTCCTGCTCAGTGAGCAGCTGACAGAAGAAGAGCGCATGATTGCCGATAGCGCACGCGCCTATGCGCGGGAAAATCTACTACCGCGCGTCACCGATATGTTCATCAACGAATCCGATGCGCCGGAAATCTTCACCGAGATGGGCGCGCAAGGCCTGTTGGGCGTTACCATTAAGCCGGAATATGGCGGGGCGGGGGCGTCTTATGTCTCTTACGGTCTGGTCGCGCGCGAAGTGGAAGCCGTCGATAGCGGTTATCGCTCCATGATGTCGGTTCAGTCTTCTTTGGTCATGCACCCGATCAACACATTCGGCTCGGAAGAGCAGAAACAGAAATATCTGCCCAAGCTGGCCAGCGGCGAATATATCGGCTGTTTCGGCCTGACCGAGCCCGATGCCGGTTCTGATCCGGCAGGCATGCGCACTCATGCCAAAAAAGCCGATGGCGGTTTTGTGCTGAACGGCTCCAAAACTTGGATTTCCAACGCCCCGATTGCCGATGTGTTTGTCGTTTGGGCAAAATCTGCCGAACATGATGACAAGATTAAAGGCTTCATCCTTGAAAAAGGCATGAAGGGGTTGAGCGCGCCGAAGATTGAAAACAAGCTGTCGCTGCGCGCCTCCATCACCGGCATGATTATGATGGAAGATGTTTTTGTGCCGGAAGAAAACATATTGCCGGATGTCGAAGGTCTGAAAGGCCCGTTTTCCTGCCTCAATCGCGCGCGCTATGGAATTAGCTGGGGCGCCATGGGTGCAGCGGAGTTTTGCTTTGAAGCGGCGCGTGATTATGGTCTGGAACGCCATCAATTCAACAAGCCGCTGGCCGCCAATCAGCTTTATCAAAAGAAACTGGCCGATATGCAGTCGGAGATTGCGCTGGGCTATCAAGCCAGCCTGCGCGTCGGGCGGCTGATGGATGAAGGCCGCTTCGCGCCCGAAATGGTCTCAATCGTCAAGCGCAATAATGTCGGCAAAGCGCTCGATGTGGCGCGGCAAGCGCGCGATATGCATGGCGGCAATGGCATTGCCGGTGAATATCACGTCATGCGCCACGCCATTAACCTCGAGACGGTCAACACTTATGAAGGCACGCATGATGTGCACGCCCTCATTCTCGGCCGCGCCATTACGGGGATAGCTGCTTTTTAGGGTTAGCCCTGTAAGATAACCATGAGCGAACCAAGCATGGCGCAAATGGCGACAATGCTTGCCAGCTATGCGCCGATGATGCGCGTGTTTAGGCGTTCCTCCATAAACTCTATATCTTTGCGGAGAAACTCAATGTCATCCTTTGTGGCAATACGGTCGTCCATCAAAGAGGCATAATGATTGGCCAGCACTTCAGCCATGCCGGTGTCCATACCGGCTTTGGTCAAGTCTGTGACGAATTTATGCGTATCAAAGGCCAGACTGCTCATCGCTTCTGTCCTGTTGTTTTTCTTGAGCCAAGTATAACCTAAACCCGTGCTTTCTCAAAATCAGCCAGCATGGCGTTCCATGCGGTGGCGTGGGCGTCGCTCCAAATATCGGCGCAGCCTTCGGCAATCACATCGCGGGTGATTTGGAAAAACAGATCGAAATCATCGGTCACTTCATAGGTCAGGTGAATAAGCCGCGCGCCGATGACAAGGTTTTCAGCCGCATAAGCATTATCAATATAGGTGGTGATAATCTCCAGCGTGGTGCGCATCATATTGCGCCGCAAACCCTCATCCGTATCAAGGAAAAACAGCGCCTGATAATTCGGGTCAGCGGCATAAAGTTTTTGAAACGCCGCGTCATAAGGGTCGCCATGATGCTCGGCATAATGCGCCAATGTTTGCTCAATCAGCGCTGTCACAAGCGGCCTTCAACACGGATGCGCGCATCGCGGCGCATATTTGATATGCAGAGATTGATTTCAATCGAGCCGTTGCTGAAGCCCTGCGCCGCGCATAGGGTGATGAATAGGGCGGAGCGCGCATAGGGGGTGGCCGCTTTATACCAGCTGACAAATTTCGGGTCATCGAGCGATGTAATGCCGTCTTTGTCGCGTGTCGCACACGCGGCCAGCAGGCCGGCGCAGACAAATGCGACGGCGAGGCGCTTCATGCCAGCCACTCTTTCGGTTTCATATCCTCATCGGCCAGCTTGGCGGGGTCGGCGGTCACTTCGCCTTTCAGTGACTTTTCAATCAGCATGCGACCGGCCATAAACTCGGCCGGACGGTTGACGGCGGTGACGCCGGTCAGCTTGTCGCCGGTGAAGTAAAACCACGCAAAACTGTTGCTCGCATCATCACCGCGCAACACCTTATTGTCGATTTGTGTCGGCACTCCGGCAATTTGCAGCTTCACATCATATTGGTCGGACCAAAACCACGGCACTTGATGGTAGGGTTTGGGCGCACCGCAAATGGCCGAGGCGACTGCCTTGCCTTGCTCAATCGCATTGGGCACGCTTTCCAAGCGCATGGTGCGGCCCAGTAAATCATTAGGGTGCGAAGTGCAGTCACCGGCGGCGAAAATATGCGGGTCGCTGGTTTGACCCAGCTCATTAACGACAATCCCGTTATCGACATCCAGCCCTGCCGCTTCGGCCAATTCCACATTGGGCAAAATGCCGATGCCGGTAATGACGATATCGGCCTCGATAATGCTGCCATCGGCCATTTCAACGCCGCTCACCGCACCGTCCCCGACAAAGCCGGTCATTTGACTTTCGGTCACTAAAGTCACGCCGTGGTCTTTGTGTAAGCGTGTATAGAAAGAAGATATTTCAGGCTCGGCAACGCGCGCCAGCAAGCGCGGTGCGGCCTCCAACACATGCACGCTCATGCCCATACCAGAGGCAACAGCCGCCGCTTCCAACCCGATATAGCCGCCGCCGATCACCACCGCTTTTCCTGCCTTCCCCATATGAGCGCGTATCGCACGGGCTTCACGGGCAACCCGCAGCACGAAAACACCTTTCGCATCGCCGCCCAATATTGGCAGGTGGCGCGGCATGGCACCAGTAGCAATAACCAATTCTGAATAGGCCTCGCGCCTACCATCTGCCAGCTTAATCACACCAGCTTTTCTGTCGATGCTGATTATCTCACAGCTTGGCTGAAAATCGATATCAAACCCTTCAAACCATTCTGCTTTGCGCAGTAAATACGCCTCTTCAGATGCACCTTCCTGAGCGCTCAGATAAGTTTTGGACAAGGGTGGGCGTTGCAATGGCAAACCTTTTTCACGGTCAAAGATAGTGATTTTACCAGAAAAGCCATGATGGCGTAGCCGTTCTGCACAAGCCAAGCCAGCATGACTGGCTCCAATGATGATAATTCTGCTCATATCTTCCTCATCTGGCAAATCTATATGCCCGTTTCCACCATAGGGCATAAACAGCGCTGAATATAAATAAATTTTTGCCAGAAGGGATAAAACTGGCTATGAAAAAACATCCGGTCACAGATGACGATGCTGTTCAACCCTGCCATAATAAAGGTGCTGCTTCATCGAACAGCAAGATAGCTAACAGTGGAAAGTGAATATTATGAATTTGGACAAGGTCACGACCATAGATGAATTGCGGCAAATAGCGCATAAGCGCGTGCCAACTATGTTTTATGATT
>CATDDF010000112.1 GCA_949498175.1 Alphaproteobacteria bacterium
CCAGCTTGTTAATCGTCTCAATCATATGCACCGGAATACGAATGGTGCGCGCTTGGTCAGCAATCGAGCGCGTAATCGCTTGACGAATCCACCATGTCGCATAGGTCGAGAATTTATAGCCACGGCGATATTCAAATTTATCAACCGCCTTCATCAGGCCGATATTGCCTTCTTGAATGAGGTCAAGGAATTGCAGACCGCGATTGGTGTATTTTTTGGCAATCGAAATGACCAAGCGCAAATTGGCCTCGACCATTTCTTTTTTGGCGATACGCGCTTCGCGCTCACCTTTTTGCACGGTGCGGACAATGCGACGGTATTCAGAAATATCAAGACCGGTCTCATTGGCCAGTTCCTGAATTTCATTGCGAATGTCTTTTACCTCATCACGGTTTTTTTGAATAAAGGTCTTCCACCCTTTGCCCGTCAAGCGGCCGACACGGCGCGCCCAATTGGCCTCATATTCATTGCCCTGATATTGTTTGAGAAAATCCTCGCGCGTGACGCCGGTTTTTTGCGCGAGACGCCAAAGCTGGGTTTCCAGCCCGACCAGGCGCTTATTGATGGTGTAAAGCTGCTCAACCAGTGCCTCAATACGATTATTATTGAGCGACAGCCCCTTCACCTCATCAATGATTTCACTGCTCAATTTGTTGAGGCGGTTTTGCTGCGCCGTGCCCAGCTCTTTATTCTTTGCTTGCAGTTCAACGCTTTGGTCTTGCAGACGGCGTAATTTTTTATAAGTGCTGGCAATAACGTCAAAACTGCCCAAAACTTTCGGCTTCAGCTCCATTTCCATCGCTGATAGCGACATATTTGCATCGGCTTCTTCATCATCTTCATCCGGCTCGCCTTCCGCTTCACCAGATGGTGCGCCAGATGGCGGTGGCGCTGCACCCTCCGCAGAGCGGTCAATTTTTTTCGCTTCCGGGCCGGCAAAGGTGGCGTCCAAATCGATAATGTCGCGCAGCAGCACTTTGCCTTCGTTCAATTCATCGCGCCAAATGATAATCGCCTGAAAGGTCAGCGGGCTTTCGCAGAGGCCCGCAATCATGGTCTCACGACCGGCCTCTATGCGCTTGGCAATGGCAATCTCGCCTTCGCGTGACAGCAATTCGACCGATCCCATTTCGCGCAAATACATGCGCACCGGATCATCCGTGCGTTCACCCGTGCCGGTGGTTTTGGCTGTTTTGGCGACTGCCGTGCTGGTACCGTCATCATTGGCGGCTTTGGCTTCGCCATCCTCGCCGTCAGCATCATTATCGCCGTCATCATTTTCAACAACGGTAATGCCCATTTGCGACAGCATGGCCATAATGTCTTCAATCTGCTCGGACGAAAACTCTTCCGGCGGCAAGACTTTGTTCAGCGCATCATAAGTGACAAAGCCGCTTTCTTTGGCAGTCTTAATCATGCGCTTCACATCGCGATTATTCATGTCGATAAGCGGGCTATCGCCGGTGTCGACCTCTTGTGTTTTTGTATTGGCCTTTTTCTTCGCCATTTATGTCTCCGTGACCCCTCTCACGTTAAACTTACACGGCGCTGCTGTCTTGGCGTTCCAGAGCCGCAATCTCACTTTTTATCGCCAGTAAGCGATCCAGCGCATTTTGGGAATTACCCTCTTCGCGCATCAATTCATTCTCGAGTTCTGCTTCGGCCTGCTGCTGTTCGACCGCTAGTGTCTGTAATTTATGGTGTAATTGTGTAACTTCAAGCCAACCGGCCAACACTTCATCAAAATCCGCATCCAAACGTGCAAAACTCAACCGGCGCGCCTCGGGCATATTGGCCAAACGCGCGCTGACATCCTGTTTTCCCCTATCCATCAAATGCCCTGTCAGACCGGCATTGTCAAGCCCTTGAGCGGTCGCATCTTGCGCGTCAAGACCGTCAAAATAATCAATAATTTCAAAGCGTAATGTATCAAGCACCGCACTTTTCAACGTCATCGCCTCAAACATGTCGCGGTGATGCAATAAAACTGCCGGATGCTGGAACACAATCAACACAATCAGCGCTTCGCGCGGCAGCCAATCATCGGCCCCTGTCGCCAGCGCCGAGCGCCGCGCCTCCGATGTCGGTTGCGCGCGATATATAGCTTGCGCGCGATATTTTCCCCCCCCGCCACTGCCGCGCGGCATAG
>CATDDF010000113.1 GCA_949498175.1 Alphaproteobacteria bacterium
AACAAAAGCGGTGTCAGCGTTTCTGAGGCGGTTAATTTCTTTAAGCTTGATGGCAGTCAAATTGTCGTGTTTTACGACGAGCTTGACCTGCCGCCCGGCAAATTACGCATGCGCCGTGGCGGCGGCTTTGCCGGACATAATGGCCTGAGATCCATCAATGCCCATATGGGCGCTGATTTTCGCCGCGCAAGGCTGGGCATTGGCCATCCGGGTGAGAAAGCGAAAGTCAACAATCACGTGCTGGGCGATTTTGCCAAAGCCGATGCCGATTGGCTGGCCGAATTCTTAACCGCTTTATGCGACCATGCGCCTTTGCTGGCCAAAGGCGAAGACGCCACTTATCAAACCCGTGTGGTGGAAGCCATGCACGATGACACGGAAGAGCAGGAAGACGAAAATGGGATTTAAATGCGGCATTGTCGGCCTGCCTAATGTAGGCAAATCCACGCTATTCAACGCGCTGACCAAAACCGCCAGCGCGCAAGCGGCCAATTTTCCTTTCTGCACCATTGAGCCGAATATCGGTGATGTTGCCGTGCCCGATGAGCGGCTCGATAAGCTGGCCGATATTGCCCAATCGGCCAATCGCATTCCGGCACGCCTGAGCTTTGTCGATATTGCCGGTCTGGTGCGCGGTGCGTCCAAAGGCGAAGGCTTGGGCAATCAGTTTCTCGCCAATATTCGCGAGGTTGATGCCATCGCCCATGTGTTGCGCTGTTTTGAAGATAGCGACATCACCCATGTCGAAGGCAAAATTGACCCGCTAGCCGATGCCGATACGGTCGAAACCGAACTGATGCTGGCCGATTTGGAAAGCCTCGAAAAACGCGAAGCCAGTTTACGCAAAAAAGCGACAACCAAAGACAAGGAAGCGATTGCCGAATTGGAATTGGTCGATTTGGCGCTGGCCGAATTGCGCGAAGGGCGACCGGCGCGCAAGGCCGATATTCCTGAAAACCGCGCGCGCGATTGGAAGAACCTGCAACTGATTACCTCAAAGCCCGTTATCTATGTCTGCAATGTCGAAGAAGACAGCGCCGAAAGCGGCAATAGCCTGTCGGCCAAAGTGGCTGAAAAAGCGGCGGCAGAAAACGCCGAAGCGGTGGTTATCTCCGCCCGTATTGAGGAAGAATTGGCGCAACTTGATGATGCCGAGCGACTGGAATATCTCGAAACGTTAGGGCTTACCGAACCGGGGCTCAATCGCCTCATTCGGCAGGGCTATGGGTTGCTTGACCTCATCACCTATTTCACCGCCGGGCCGAAAGAAAGCCGCGCTTGGACGGTTAAACGCGGCACTGCCGCGCCGCAAGCGGCCGGTGTCATTCATACGGATTTTGAACGCGGCTTCATCAAGGCGGAAACCATCGCCTATGCCGATTACACCGAATTAAACGGCGAAGCAGGCGCGCGCGATGCCGGTCGCCTGCGCCAAGAAGGCAAAGACTATATCGTCGAAGACGGCGATGTGATGCTGTTTCGGTTTAACGTCTAAAAAATCCCCGCCTCATGGCTGAAGCGGGGTTTTGAATTCATGAGTTTTTTCTGAAGCTTCAACGTCCGACAGCATCAGCTGTTGGCGACCCGTTTCGGCGCATGGGCCATAGGCCAAATTTGCGCCGGAATAAAATTAATGTTGGTCAGCCCAGATTTTGCGCATTGAGAAGAACATCAATCCGGCAAAGATTGTCAGATAAATGAGCACCATAAAGCCGATGCGCTTTCTTTGCTCCAGTTCCGGCTCAGCTGTCCAATTGAGGAAGTGGGTCACGTCCATCGACATTTGCTCGACCGTCGCCGGTGTGCCGTCGCTATATTCAACCAGCTCTTCCAAAAGCGGCGCAGGCATGGCGATTTTTCCGCCAGCCATATATGGGTTGTAATAAAGACCGGCGCGCATTTCGACGCCTTCCGGCGCCTCTTCATAGCCGCTGAGCAGCGCATGAATATAGTCAGCCCCGCCACCGCGTGCTTTATTGATCAAAGACAAATCAGGCGGATATGCACCGCCATTGGCAGCGCGTGCTGCGTTCTCATTGGGATAGGGCGACGGGAATTTATCGCGCGGCAGTGCAGCGCGTTCAAACATATCGCCATAATCATCGGGCCCGTCTTCAACAATATATTCACGCGCAATGGCTTTCACTTCCGCCTCAGAGAACTCCGGCCCACCGGCTTGACTTAGATTGCGGAAAGCAATCTGGTTCAACGAGTGGCAGCTGGCACAAACCTCTTTATAGACCTGAAAACCGCGACGCAGCGCATTGCGGTCATATGTGCCGAACAAGCCGTCAAAGCTCCACTCCATGGCGGCGGGCGTTTTCGCGTCACCGGCGGCATAGGCAGGTGCGGACAGGCCGAGCGCCATAATGGCCGCGCCAAGAACCGCCTTAAAAGCAAATCGCGTCATTATCATTCCCCCTCAAAGCCTATTCGGCAGGTTGTGCGCCGAGAACAGGTGCGGATATCGACTCCGGCACCGCTTTTGGCTTTTCGACTATGCCCAATACCGGCAGGACGACCAGGAAGTGAGCGAAGTAGTAAATCGTACCGATACGCGCCAGCACAATGTAAATGCCTTCCGCCGGTTGCGCACCCAAATAGCCGAGCAGCAAGCAATCAAGCACCAGAAGCGCGTAGAATTGGCGGAACAGCGGACGATAACGCGCCGAGCGTACTTTCGACGTATCCAGCCAGGGCAGCAGGAACAGAATGAATATCGCACCGAACATCAGCGCCACACCGCCCAGCTTATCGGGCACGGCGCGCAAAATCGCGTAAAACGGCAGCAAATACCATTCCGGCACAATATGCGCCGGCGTGACCAGCGGATTGGCTTGAATGTAATTATCTGCGTGACCCAGCACATTGGGCGCGAAGAAAATGAAATAGGCAAACAGGATAAGGAACACGGTCAGTGCGAAGCCGTCTTTCACCGTGTAATAAGGGTGGAACGGCACCGTATCTTGCTTGCTTTTGACCGAAATACCGACCGGATTATTATTGCCCGGCACATGCAATGCCCAAATATGCAGAATGACCACACCCAAAATCAGGAATGGGATGAGGTAATGCAGAGAGAAGAAGCGGTTAAGCGTCGGGTTGTCGATTGAGTAACCGCCCCACAACCAAATGGCAACGCTTTCGCCGACCACCGGAATGGCACCAAACAAATTGGTGATAACGGTGGCACCCCACAGGCTCATTTGGCCCCAGGGCAACACATAGCCCATAAAGGCAGCGGCCATCATCAACAGGTAAATAATCACGCCCAAAATCCACAAAACTTCGCGCGGCGCTTTATACGAACCGTAATACAGGCCGCGGAAAATATGGATATAGACTGCGAGAAAGAACATGGACGCGCCATTGGCGTGAATATAGCGAATAAGCCAACCGTAATTGACGTTGCGCATGATATGTTCGACCGAGTTAAAGGCAAAATCGACATGCGGCGTGTAATGCATGGCGAGAATAATGCCGGTAATGATTTGCGTGACCAAGCAGAAGGTCAAAATACCGCCAAAAGTCCACCAATAATTGAGGTTTTTCGGGGTCGGATAATCAACAAAGCTGTCATGCGCCAGACGCAATATCGGCAGACGCGAGTCCATCCATTTGGTGAACCCATTGCTCGGATTATATGTGCTTTCACCGCTCATTTATCAGTCCTATCCAATTTTGATGCGGCTATCGCCGACAAATTCATAAGAGGGAATTTCAAGGTTTTTCGGCGCCGGTCCTTTGCGGATACGGCCCGACGTGTCGTAATGCGAACCGTGGCACGGGCAGAACCAGCCATTAAAGTCACCGGCTTGCCCCAGCGGCACGCAGCCCAAATGGGTGCAAATGCCGACCATCACCAGCCACTCGTCTTTTTGCACGCGGTCAATGTCATTTTGCGGGTCGGGCATATCGGTTTCGGCGACGCTGCGCGCTTCGGCAATCTCGCCTTCCGTGCGACGGCGGATAAACACCGGCTTGCCGCGCCATGTCACGGTAATGCTTTGGCCGGTTTCAATGGCCGCCAAATCCACCTCGATAGAGGCCAGCGCTTTTACAGAAGCATCGGGGTTCATTTGATGGATAAGAGGCCAAGCAATATTGGCGGCACCAATGGCAGCAAATGCGCCGGTCGCCAAATACAGAAAATCTCGACGGTCGGTCTCGTCGCCAGCAGAATTGTGTTCGTCCGCCATAATGCTCTCCTTCTTGCCCCCTCACGGCCTGACCTTTATATACAAGCAGCGAGTGGTCGCAAACTATAGCCAGAGCGGTTTTGGCAGAATGTGTCACCATGACGCATGAATCAGCCGGTTTTCAGCTTGCGGCATCATCCGCAAAACATTGAAATGATTACCGAAATTCTAACCGCCGCAATGGCGCGCAAAGGATGGAAGACAGTGGATGAAGTTCTCTGGAATCAGCGCAAACAAAGCGCCACCGAATGGTTCCGTACATTGCGGGACGATTTATGCGCCCGACTCGAATCGCTGGAGTCGAAAGGCGCGCGTTTTGAGCGCAAAGCGTGGTCGCGCGGCGACGCCTCTGAAGATTTGGGCGGCGGTGAAATGTCGATGCTGCACGGCGCGGCATTTGAAAAAGCGGGCGTGCATATCTCAACCGTCTATGGTGAGTTTTCAGAAGAGTTCCGCAAGCAAGTAGCGGGTGCCCAAGACGATCCGCGTTTTTGGGCCGGTGGCATTTCCGTGATTATTCACCCGACCAACCCCAATGCGCCGACCGCGCATATGAACACCCGCATGGTGGTAACCACCAAGGGCTGGTTTGGCGGCGGCGGCGATTTAACGCCCATGTTGGATGCGGCACGCACGCAAGACCATGAAGACACGGTTGACTTTCACGGCGCGTTCAAAGCGGCCTGTGACAAGCATGACACCACTTACTATCCGCGCTTCAAGGAAGAGTGCGATAATTACTTCTTTTTACCACACCGCAATGAGACACGCGGCACGGGCGGCATTTTTTACGACCATCTCGATAGCGGCGATTGGGATGCCGATTTCGCCTTCACGCAAGATGTCGGGCGCGCTTTTGTCGAGGTTTATCCTGAAATTGCGGCGCGGCGCATCAACCTGCCCTATGATGAGGCGATGCGCGAAGAGCAAATGCAACGCCGCGGGCGCTATGTCGAGTTCAATCTCTTGTATGACCGTGGCACCATGTTCGGTCTGAAAACCGGCGGCAATGTCGAGAGCATTCTCAGTTCCATGCCGCCTGTGGTGACTTGGCGCTAAAAGGGCTTGGCAGCTTTGCTGCCCCAGCCCGCTTTACGCAAGCGAGGTGTGTTTGGCGCAGTCAAACCACTGAGACGAAGTAAATATTTTCATTCAAAAGCAATAAGTTAAATCCGATTTTACTTGCCTTTGCGACTAACGATTTCCTAACCTCCCCTCGTCTAACTGAATCGCATGCAACCCCGTCGGGTTGCCTGCCCAATAGAAAACCACTTGTGGGAATAAGCGGGAATTCTTTCTATGCGATTGAGTTAGACACAGCCCGACACTCGTGTTGGTGCCGGTCAATAATAATAAAAGGAACCCCTCATGCTCGAAACGCTTCTGATTGTTCTAATGATTGTCGCTTTGAGCGTTGCTTTAATCAGCAATATTATTGTGCTGATTAGCGGCCTTCGCAAAGCAAAAGCGCAAAGCAAGAAAAAGCCTTAGCCTTTCGCCAGTCGCTTTTTCAGTTCTGCTTCCACCGCCGCAATATCGGGAAAGCCCTCGGCTACCCACCATTGCTCCAGCGCAAGGGCCATTTGCCCCATGGCCGGGCCGTCGGACATACCGGCCTTTTGCATCATTGTGCCTGTAAGCGGAAATTTCGGTCGCCGATAGGTCTCTGCCAGCACCAGCGCTTCATCAAGGCGCGGGTCTGTTTGCCCCGACGCTTTGGCCAAAAGCGCACGATCGGCAACCGCTTCAGCCCCGTCAAAATACAAAACTTTGGGAACGGCGGCGAGATCCAGGGGCATTTGCATGGTTTTGATAAGCCGCATGGTCTGCTTTTTCGACAAGCGCAATGTGGTCGCCATCACTTGCGCCGCATCGGCAGAGGGCAGCAGGGCCATCAAACGCAAGAGCGGGTCTTCGCTCGCTGCCAATATGGCAGAAAGCGGTGCAAAATCTATCGGCTCAATGCCAATGACCGGTCGCAGCAAATCGGCTGACTGCAATGCGCGCGCCGCCTTATCGGCACCGGGCAGCGCCATGATTTTCAACATTTCTTGCTGTTTGCGTTCCCCCGAAAGACCGCGCAAAGGTGCGGCAGCAGCGCGGCACGCGACAAGCGTATCGGCATCAAGTGCAGCATCGGGGGTGAGGCGAAAATGAAAGCGGAAATAGCGCAAGACGCGCAAATAATCTTCTTCAATGCGCGCTTGCGCATCTCCGATAAAGCGCACCCGCTCGGCTTTAATATCGGCAATGCCTTGTTCGGTCGGGTCATGCAATGTGCCGTCTGCATCGGCATAAAGCGCATTAATGGTAAAGTCACGCCGCGCCGCATCGCCGTGCCAATCTTCGGTAAACGCCACTTCGGCATGACGGCCATCGGTTTTCACATCAACCCGCAAAGTGGTGATTTCATAAACCAATGCTTTATCGCCTTCATATAGAATGGCCGACACGGTGCCGTGTTTAATGCCGGTCGGCACGCATTTGATTTCCGCTTTTTTGAGCCGCGCCATAACTTCTTGCGGCGGCAAGTCGGTCGCCATATCGACTTCCGTGTCATCATGCGACACAGCCATCAGCGTATCGCGCACGCAACCGCCGACACAGCGCGTGGTCGCGCCATCGCCGTTCAGCACTTGCAATAAGTGTTGGGTCTGCCGACGTTCAAGCCAGCCGCAATATGTTTTCTCAAGCTGCGCCATTGGTTTTATTCAAAACGCCCCGGCACAATCTCCCCGTCTTTATATGTCGGCGAAATATATGTGCCGCCCGGCGCATCGCCCGTGCTCGCGCGATAGGTCAGCAGGCTGGCAACCACAAGGACCAATCCGGCAAGCGCGGCGAAAGCATAATATTTGCGGGTTTGTTCATCGGGTTTTTTGGCCGCGATGAAGCGTACCCATAAATAGGTAAGCGCAAACGGCAATAGAAACAGCAACGCATTTACCAGCAGCACCCTAATCATGTGGTGACCCTCCTGCTCATATGCATCAGCACGCCGGCTGTTGCACCCCATATATTATAACCTTCATATTGCATGGAATAATAGCTGCGCTGTTTACCTTTCCACATCACCTGATGGCGTTCATAATTGTCGGCGTCAAGCGCTCGGTGCAGTGGCACTTCAAAAATATCCGCCACTTCGTTTTCATCAGGCGTCAGCGTAAAACCGGGCTGCACGAAAGACACCACCGGCAGCATGAGAAAGCCGGTGCCGGTTTGATAAGTGTCAAGAAACCCCGCCACTTCGACAAAATCGGATTTGAGGCCGATTTCTTCTTCTGCCTCGCGCAATGCCGTGGCGACAGGCGAAGCGTCGCCTGCTTCCACTTTGCCGCCCGGAAAAGCTACTTGGCCCGAATGCTTGTCAAGATGGTCGGCGCGCCGCGTCAGCAAAATGGCCGGCCCGCTATCATATTGCACCACCGGCACCAGCACGGCGGCAAGGCGCAAGTCACCGGCCACGGCCCATTCTTCGTCGCTGGGTACGCCGCCATCAATGCGCGCATCACCGACATGGCCCGGCCGCGACAGGGTTTCGGCGTCGGGCAATTCTCTATCAAGCGCCGCTTCAATGCGGCTGCGCCAATCCGTCATCATATCCATCTTAAGCTACACCGGCTGCTTCAGCCGAGGAAATGGGGAAAAATATGCCCTGACTCCACACCCCAAATTGCCCGTCATGCACTTCCGCCAATTCGACCAAATCGTAAAACACGGCGCGCGCAATCAGCGCTTCCAGTCGCGCGCGGACATGGACATAGGGCGACGGCTCGCCGCTTTCGGCATCAATCTCAAAGCGCATAGTGTGGTCTGGCCCGGCCTCGGTAAAGTCACCGACATTGGTCTCAAAACGCAAAATCTGTTCCCGTCCTTTTCCGCTCACCGTCATCAACGTGGCGATAAAGGGCGCGTCTTCTACCTCGATACGGATTTTTTCGACCGGCGTGACAAGATAATGCTCGCCATCATCATCATGGCGCAAAATGGTTGAAAACAGCCGCACCAGTTTTTTGCGCCCAATCGGCGAATTGTCATAATACCATTGCCCATCGCGGGCGATTTTCATGCCGATATCGCCACAATAATCGGGCTCCCATAAATGCACGGGCGGCAGGCCGCGCTCACCGCTTTTCGGATCACCCGCCTTTTCGGCATCGGCAACGATTTTCATCAATGCATTGGCTGCTTCATCGGACATTTTGTTCCCCTGTTAAGGCAGAAACTAGCACAATTCCGGCGCACGGCGAACCATGCCCGACAGCTTGGCGCATAGCTTGGTCTCACCGCGCACCAGCACACGATGCGGGTCAACCGGTCCGGGCAGTCTGACCGATATCGGCGCGATGGTGAAATCGCATTTTTTGTAATAAGGCAAATCACCGACCAAAAGCGTGAAAGCAAAGCGTGTTTCGTCAATCGCCGCCAGTGCATTTTGCATCAATGCCAGCCCGACACCTTGGCCTTGCATATCGGGATGCACGGCAAGCGGCCCCAAAAGCAGCCCTGCCGTATCGTCAATGACGACCGGCCAAAAGGAAATCGCGCCGACCAGCGCGCCATCCGCTTTTGCCACCGCCATGCAGTCATATTCGGCGATATGTCGATTGCCTTCGCGCAATCTCTCGGCCGTGCGCGTCACGCGCCCCGGGCCAAAGGCAATATCAAGAAGATTATGGAGCGCTTGCGGCTCGGCACTTTGCGATAGAATATCAAATTGGGTCATCTTTAGTCCGTGGGGGTCTGCCCCTGAAATGAAACGAAAATTGGCGAACGAGAATGCACCGCCCCTCGGGCAGTGAAAAATTATCGTCGTCGCAATTTCTGTTGCATTTGAACCCCCAACGGTGAATGCGCAATTTTGATAGCGCGCAAAGTGAAGCTTGTCCAATAAAACAGACGGCTAGGCGGAAAAAATAAAACCCATATAGGCCGCGTAAAGAGCCAGGCTGAGGCCACCCTCGACCCGCGACATGGCACGGCCTGAAGCCATGAAAATGAAGCCGAGACAGGCCACGCCAATCATAATGGGAATATCGCGCAGCGCCATCATGTCTGATATCGGCAAAGGCGCGACCATAGAAGTGACACCCAAAATCAGCAAAATATTGGAAATATTGCTGCCGATAATATTGCCGACCGCCAGTCCGGCATGGCCGCGCATGGCGGCGACCAATGAGACGGCAAGCTCCGGCAGGCTGGTGCCGATAGCGACAAGGCTTAAGGCAATCACCGCCTCCGATATGCCCCATTGGCGCGCCAAAGCGACCGCGCCATCGACCATTAACTCGGCGCCCCAAATGACACCGGCAATGCCGACCAGCAAAACCAAAGTCGCAAAGGCCGCGCCGCCGGGCACGCGGTTTTCATCAATGCCGGCTTCTGCTTCCGCCGTATCCTCCGCCTCGCGCGCAGATGTATAGAGATAATAGGTAAAGCCGATAAGAATAATGAACAGCGCAATGCCGACGGGCCGGCCAATCATGCCGACCAGCCCCAGCACAAATAGCAGCGCCGAAACGCCAAGCATGAAACCGCCATCGCGCCCTAAAGTGCCATGATTGACGAAAAACGGGCTGACCAGTGCCATCCCCCCCATGACCAGCAAAATATTGGCGATATTGCTGCCGACAACATTGCCGATGGAAATATCGGGCTGGCCGTTCAGCGCCGCATTGAGCGATACGGTCAATTCGGGCGCGGATGTGCCAAAGGCAATTATCGTCAGGCCGATAATAAGCGGCGAAACGCGCAATTTATCGGCCAGCGTTACGGCGCCGCGCAATAATGCCTCACCGGCCAGACCGAGAACGACAAAACCTGCCAAGAGCAAAACAAGCGGTGATTCCATGCCCTGCTTGTAGCACGGCTTGCCCTTGCCGATATATAGAGCAATCAAGAATTTATGCGGAAAAATGCTTGGCACGGCGGCTTTAAGGATTTAGCTTTTTCCGAGTGCAGGTCGCGCTCTTATTACTTTGGCGCGGGGAGGAAAAATATGCAGTGGAATTTCGGAGATATTATCGATGCCATTGTGCCGATTTTGCCTGAGGGGCATTTGGCGCTGGTGCATGGCGATAGGGAAATTACGTGGGAAGAAATGAGCGCGCGCACCAATAATCTGGCGCGCAATCTTTTGGCCAATGGCGCCGAGACCGGCGACAAGGTCGGTTTTTATATGCGCAATCGCCCCGAATATAGCGAGCTGCTGATTGCCTGTTTTCGTGGCCGCCTGACGCATGTGAATGTCAATTACCGCTATGTCGCCGACGAGGTGCATTATATTTTCGACAATTCCGACGCCACAGTGGTGGTTTACGGCAAAGAGTTTCGCGACAATATTGAGCAGCTTCGCCCGCGTTTGCCGAAGGTCAAACAATGGATTGAGGTTGGCGACGCAAAAGACTTGCCCGACGGCATTATTGACTATGAAAGCCTTGTCACTGAAGGCGATGGCAGCAATCTCGATATTGAACGTTCGGGCAGCGATATGTTGTTCCTCTATACGGGCGGCACCACCGGTATGCCGAAAGGCGTGATGTGGGAGCATCATGCATTGCGCGAAACACAAACATTGGCGTTGCGCGCGCTCGGCGAAGTGCCGGAAACCATGGATGAATTGCTGGCGCATTTGAAAAATCAAGGCCCCGGTCAGGTTTATATTCCGGCTTGCCCGCTCATGCACGGCACCGGCCTGTTTACCGCCATGGGCGTGATTATGGCCGGCGGCACGATTGTGACGCTGGAAGCGGCCTCGCTCAATCCACAAGAATTATGGTCAACGGTCGAACGGCGTGGTGTCCAATATATGGCGATTGTCGGTGACGCCTTTGCCAAGCCCATGCTGCAAGAATTGAAAAACAATCCGGGTCGCTATGATGTCTCGTCCGTTGCCTCGATTGTTTCCTCCGGCGTCATGTGGTCGATGGAAGTGAAGCAGGAAATGCTCGATTATTTGCCTGATGAATGCATGTTGGCCGACAGTTTCGGCTCGTCGGAAGCCATTGGCTTCGGCTCGTCCATCACCATGAAGGATATGCCGGTGAAGACGGCCAAATTCACCACCAATGATTACTGCAAAGTGTTTGACGAAAACGATAATGAAATCCCGTGGGGCAGCGAAACCCCGGGCTTTATCGCTTTTGGCGGCCCGATACCGCTTGGCTATTACAAGGATGAAGAAAAAACCGCCAAGACATTCAAGACGATTAACGGCCAACGTTTCTCCATTCCGGGCGATTATTGCCTCGTCTCACCGGAAGGTGAATTGACGCTGCTCGGTCGCGGTTCGGTGTGCATCAATTCGGCGGGTGAAAAGATTTATCCCGAAGAAGTGGAAGAAGCGCTGAAATTGCATGACGCGATTGACGATGCGTTAGTGGTCGGCGTGCCTGATGAGAAATGGGGCCAAGCGGTCACGGCTGTGGTCAAGACGGTCGATGGCGGGGCGTTTGATGAAGAAGAATTGAAAATTTTTTGCAAGACCAAATTGGCCGCCTATAAAACGCCGAAACATGTTTTCCATGGCGGCCCACCCTTCCGCGCGCCCAATGGCAAAGCCGATTATAAAAGCGTCACTGAATTTGCCGTTGAGGAAGTAGAGAAACGCGTATGACCAAAAAAGTAGCCGTTTTCGGCGAGATGGGTGTGAATTTCGCGCCCATTATTGAGGAACATTTTGCCGCCAAACAGAAAGATTGGCAGGTCACGACATGGGCCTGCGATGGTGATGAAGCGGCGCGCGACGCGGTGCTGGCCGATTGCGAAGCGGCGGTGATGAGCGCTGATTTCATTTTGACGCCGGGCAATTTCGGCGCGCTGATGGCCGCGCCCCATCTGAAAATCCTGCTGCAACCCTGGGTCGGCACCGATTGGCTCGATGAGGGCTTTCTGCCGAAGGGGCTGATTTTCTGCAATGCCGGCGGCCATGCCGCGCCCATGGCGGAATATGTGCTGGGCACCATGCTGGAACACGCGCTGGAACTGCGCACCATGCATAGCGATATGCTGGCCGGCAATTGGCAACGCGCCGGTCGCAATGCGGCACCCGAGGCGCGGCACGGCGACTTGCTCGGCAAACATGTCGGCATTGTCGGCTATGGCGAAATTGCCCAAGCGGTGGCAAGCCGCGCCGCCGCTTTCGGTATGAGCGTATCGGCTGTGGCGCGCTCCAAGCGCGACGTAGCCCCTGCCCCGCTCGATTGGATCGGCACGCAAGCCGATTTGCCGAAGCTTTTGGCCGCAAGCGATTACATCATTATGACCTGCGATTTGAACGATGAAACCGAAGGCATGATAGACGCCGCTGCATTCGCGCAAATGAAAGACACGGCCTATATCATTAATGTGGCGCGCGGCGAGGTGATTGACGAAGACGCTCTGTTTGAGGCGCTGAGCAAAAAACAAATCGCCGGAGCAGCCATTGATACATGGTATCGCTATCCGACAAATATTATTGATGCCGAGCCGGACCCTGATCGCGGTGGCCCCTATCAAGGCTCGAAGCATGATTTCAACAGCCTCGATAATGTGCTGCTGACACCGCATATGGCGGCGCATACATTCGGCGCCGATCGCGGGCGCTATTTGTCGATTGCCGAAAGCCTGTGCAGCTATGCAGAAGGTGGGGCGGTGAAACGGCAAGTCACCATCGGCACGGGCGAAAATTTGGAAGGGTTTGCGATACCTTAGACTCCGTTTTGGTGCTGAGTTGATACGTCCAACGGCGTCAGCCGTTGGCGACCCGTTTTCGGGCGCAGGCCATTAGGCCAAGCCTGCCCGAAAATAAATCTGAATCAAGTTTAGCCGCTTGCGCGACATGGCTTCGAGGTTCTTGCGACGGGAGCGAAGGCGGGAGGCAAGCCCCCTAAAGTAAATATTTTCATTTAAAAGCAATAAGTTAAATCAGATTTAGCTTGCCTTACCCGCTAACGATTTCCTAACCTTTGCCCGTCTAACTTGTTCACAAGCAGCCCTGTCGGGTTGCCTGCTGAATATAAAACCGCTTGCGGGAATACGCAGGGATTCTTTCCTTTGTGAACGAGTTAGACACAGCCCGGCACTTTTGCCGCTGCTGCTCAATAATAATAAGAGGAGGGGGAACGCCGTGTCGGAACTCATCAATGCCTATAATAATAGCTGGCCGTTTGTGCAGATTTTTATGCTCGCCACGCTTTTGGGGCTGGTTGCCTTGCCTGTTTGGTTGACCCATCGCTGGCTGACCATGCGCAAGAAATTGCCGGACAATATTTTGCTTGCGCTGGCGCAGGAAGGTGATGTGGTAACGCTTACCGTGCGTCAGGGCGCACCGATTAGCCCCAATCAGCTTACCAATCTGCTGACCGAACCGACCTCACAAGCGGATATTCACGCCGAGCCGATAAGGGCTGATTAAGCGACCGCGCCCTTTTACCGCCGACTTCGCTCCTTTCGGTCGCTGCGCTGGCACAAGGCGGGCTAAGGTTCACTGCGTTCACCAAGCCCTTATAGTGCGTCTTCTTGCCACGTAATTGGCATGGTCAATCCCTTGCCAAGCAACAGGGTCATGCTATTGTTTCGGCAATTATTGTTTGAGGAGACACAGATGACCGCTTTAGACACATTCCGCGAGGAAACGCGGGCTTGGTTGCAGGAAAACTGCCCCGAATCGATGCGCACACCGATGCCGGAGCGCGAAATGCCCTGGGGTGGCCGCAATGCCGAATACCCCAATCCTGACACCAAAATTTGGATGGACCGCATGGCCTCGCGCGGCTGGACAGCGCCCGAATGGCCGGCTGAATATGGCGGCGGCGGGCTGTCAAAAGAAGAAAACAAAGTGCTGCAACAGGAATTGGCCGCGATTAAAGCGCGCCCTGCCCTGACCAGCTTCGGCCTTTGGATGCTTGGCCCGGCACTGTTGGAATTTGCCAGCGAAGAGCAGAAGCAGAAATATATTCCTGAAATCATCAAGGGTGAAATTCGCTGGTGTCAGGGCTATTCAGAGCCGGGCGCCGGGTCGGACCTCGCCGGTCTGCAAACCAAATGTGAGGACAAAGGCGACCATTATCTGGTTAATGGTCAGAAAGTTTGGACTTCTTACGCCGATAAATGCGACATGATTTTCTGCCTCGTGCGCACCGACACCACGGTCAAGCATGACGGTATTTCCTTCTTGCTCATCGATATGGATAATGAAGGCGTGGAAGCACGACCGATTAAATTGATCTCCGGTTCATCGCCGTTCTGCGAAACTTTCCTCACCGATGTGAAAGTGCCGAAGGAAAACCTTGTCGGTGAACTCAATAAGGGCTGGACGATTGCCAAGCGTTTGCTGGAGCATGAGCGCAGCATGATTTCAGGCATGGGCATGGGCGCCGGTGCGGCCTCTATGGGCGGCATGGAAACCGTGGCGAAAGAAAACTTCGGCACAGATGGCGAGAAAATTGCCGATACCGGTATTCGCCAAGCCATTGCCGAACACAAAATGGACCAGCAAGCTTTCGGCCTGACGCTGAAACGCGCTTCCGCCGAAGCCAAATCCGGCCAAGGCATGGGCGCGGCTTCAGCCATGTTCAAATATTACGGCACGGAAGTGAATAAGCGCCGTTTTGAATTGCTGCTCGATGTGTTGGGCACGCAGGCTTTGGGCTGGGAAGGCGAAGGCTTTGACAGCAAAGAATTGGCCGTCACCCGTTCATGGCTGCGCTCGAAAGGCAATTCGATTGAAGGCGGCACGTCTGAAGTGCAACTCAATGTCATTGCCAAACGTGTGCTCGGCCTGCCCGACGCTTAAACCGGCACTGCCGATACTCTAGAATATCAGGGGGATTTCTCATGGCACTCGTGCTGACTGAAGAACAAACCATGCTTCGCGATATGGCGAAGGATTTTTTCACCGAACAGGTTCCGGTGACCAATTTGCGCAAATTGCGCGATGAAGAGGATGATTTGGGCTATGACAAAGAGGTCTGGCAACAAATTGTCGAGCTTGGCTTTGCCGGTATTTTAATTCCGGAAGAGCACGGCGGCACCGGCTTCGGGCCTATGGGTCTGGGCATTGTGATGACCGAAGCGGGGCGCACATTGGCCGCCTCACCGCTCTATTCCACCGCCGTTTTGGGCGCGGGCCTGATTATGGCGGCCGGCTCAGAAGGGCAGAAAAATGATCTTTTGCCGAAAATCGCAAGCGGTGAATTGCTGACCGCATTGGCTTTGGAAGAAACCAATCACCACAATCCAGCCAATGTCGCCATGGCGGCAGAAAAATCGGGCGACGGCTACAAACTGTCGGGCGAAAAGAAATTCGTCATTGACGGCCACATTGCCGACAAGCTGATTGTCGTGGCGCGCACAAGCGGTGCCGCAGGCGACACGCAAGGTCTGTCCATGTTTCTGGTCGATGCCGATGTTAAGGGCGTCAGCGTCACCCGCACCCATATGGTTGATAGCCGCAATGCGGCCATTGTATCGCTGGACGGGGTGGAGGTTTCTGCCGATGACGCTTTGGGCGGCATTGGCGCGGCTTATCCCGAATTGGAAAATGTGCTTGATTTGGGACGCGCCTGCATTGCCGCTGAAATGCTGGGCGGCGCGGAAGCGGTGTTTGACACAACGCTTGAATATCTCAAAGAGCGCAAGCAATTCGGCGTGATTATCGGCACGTTCCAAGCATTGAAACACCGCGCGGCAGAAATGTTCTGCGAAGTGGAAATCTGCCGCTCCGTGGTGCTGGAAGCTTTGTCAGCTCTCGATGAGCGCCGCAATGATGTGCCTGCCGTCACCAGCCTTGCCAAGGCGCGCGTTGGCGAAGCAGCGCGGCTGATTACCAATGAAGGCGTGCAAATGCATGGCGGTATCGGCATGACCGATGCGGTTGATATGGGGCTTTATTTGAAACGCGCCCGCGTGCAAGCGCAAATGCTGGGCGACAGCAATTTCCACCGCGCCCGTTATGCCGATTTGGGCGGATATTAGGCCGCAAAGGTGACGCAATTACTAGGCCTCGACATTTACTTGTCGAGGCCTTAGTTTTGGCCGATACGAATTTTTAGGGAATAAATAATGGCAGATAATGAAGAACAACCGGAACGGATAACCGTTCTCGCAGAAGAATTTACCCCTGCCGCGATGGAGTTTCATCGCCGCAATATGAGTGCGCGCGGCTATCGCATGGAAGGTCAAATAACGCCGCGTCGTTATATGATGATTGACGGGCCGGGCGAACCCAGCGATTTATTCGACGGCAAGGAATATTTTGCCGTTACCTTTGTCCGAAAGGATGACGAGTAACCCTGCGGCAAATAAGCCTTTTCTCCGGCAAAGCTGGTCTAGGCGGGATAAATCGGTTAAAGCTATCGGAAGCAACTAGGGATTTTTAATGGCTGTCGAATACGACAAACATTTGGATGATGCGCTGGCCTCATTGCACGACGAAGGCCGCTATCGCGTATTTACTGATTTGGCGCGCAGCGCCGGCGCTTTTCCGCGCGCGATGAACCATTCGGCCAATCCGCCGCGCGAGGTTATTGTTTGGTGTTCCAATGATTATTTGGGCATGGGGCAAAACGCCGATGTGATGAACGCCATGAAGCACGCCATTGACACAATGGGCACGGGAGCGGGCGGCACACGCAATATTTCCGGCACGCACCATATGATTGTTGAATTGGAAAATGAGCTTGCCGATCTGCATGATAAAGAGGCCGCTTTGGTCTTTACCTCAGGTTATATTTCCAATGAGGCGACCATTTCAACGCTCGCCAAATTGCTGCCCGATTGCCTCATTCTGTCAGACGAATTGAACCATGCCTCAATGATTGAAGGCGTGCGCCAAAGCGGCTGCTCGAAACTGATTTGGCGGCATAATGATGTCGAACATTTGGAGAGCCTGTTGCGCGATGCTGACCCGGCGCGCCCCAAGCTGATTGCTTTTGAAAGCGTTTATTCAATGGATGGCGATATTGCCCCGATTGAGGCGATTTGTGATTTAGCCGAAAAATATGACGCGCTGACCTATCTCGATGAAGTGCACGCTGTCGGCATGTATGGCGCGCGCGGCGGCGGCATTGCCGATCGTGACAATCTCATGCAGCGCATCGATATAATTGAAGGCACGCTGGCCAAAGCCTTTGGCATTATGGGCGGCTATATTACCGGCAAGCAGAATCTGGTTGATGCTATTCGCTCCTACGCGCCGGGCTTTATTTTCACCACCACATTGCCGCCGACTGTGGCGGCCGGTGCCATTAAAAGCGTTCAATTGGTCAAGCAAGCCGATGATTTGCGCCAACGCCATCAAGAACGCGCCGAAAAGCTGAAAACCATGCTGGAACTGGCCGGTATGCCGGTATTGCGCACCGAAACGCATATTGTGCCGCTTATGGTCGGTGACCCGGTTTTGTGCAAAGCGGCTTCTGACCGTCTGCTTAATGAGCATAATATTTACATTCAGCCAATCAATTATCCGACCGTGCCACGCGGCACGGAGCGGCTTCGCATCACCCCCTCGCCTTTACACAATGACGCGATGATGGACGCACTTGTCGAAGCGGTTCAGGAAGTCTGGGCACATTTGGATATTTCCTGCGACCTACCGGATTTGATGAGCGCGCCAGCGGCTCAGTAATGCTGCCCAATACCCACCCCGACATTGCCTTCGGTAAAACCGGCCTTTTACTGGTCAATCTCGGCACGCCTGAAAGTGCTGATAAAAAGGGCTTACGCCCCTATCTCAAGCAATTTCTGAGCGACCGCCGCGTTATCGAAGCATCGCCGCTTATTTGGCAACCGATTTTGCGTGGCATTATTTTGAACACGCGGCCGAAAAAATCGGCCGAGGCCTATGCAAAAATCTGGCGCGAAGAAAGCAATGAAAGCCCATTGCGCTATTATACGCGGGTGCAAGCCGAAAAATTGCAAGCCCAGCTTGGTGATGCTGTGAAAGTTGATTGGGCCATGCGCTATGGCGCGCCGTCCATTGAAACGCGCCTTGCTGATATGAAAGCGGCAGGTTGTGAACGCATCGCCATTATCGCGCTATACCCGCAATATAGCGCCTCTACCTCGGCCAGTGTTTATGATGACGTATTCCGCGCTTTGTTAAAACTGCGCTGGCAACCGGCCATTCGCACCGCTGCACCGTGGCACGATCACCCCGCCTATATTGACGCGCTCGCGCAATCGGTGACCGACCATTTGGCCGGTTTGGATTTCGAGCCGGAGCATATTATCGCTTCGTTTCATGGTCTGCCGCAAAGCTATTTCGAAAAAGGTGACCCTTATCACTGCCATTGTGTCAAGACCGCGCGACTGCTGCGCGAGAAGCTGGGCATGGATGAAGACAAATTGCGACTGACCTTTCAATCGCGCTTCGGCCCGACCAAATGGCTGGAGCCCTATACCGACAAAACCGTTATTGAGATGGCTGAACACGGCGTGAAGAAAATTACTGTCGTGACACCCGGATTTATTTCTGATTGCGTGGAAACATTGGAAGAAATCGGCATTGCTCTGCAAGAAGACTTTGAAGACGCCGGTGGCACGGATTTTTCAACCGTGCCGTGCCTCAATGATAGCGACATATCTCAAAACCTCTTGCAAATAATCGCCGAAAGAGAATTGGCCGGCTGGCTGTAAGCCTTGACCTGTTGTTAGTTTATCGGGCAGTGTCTTCTTTAGAGAGGGTTTTGTGTCTGATTGGTTACACCTGATTGGCTGGCCTCCTTCGATTATCACGGGTGGCTTGCTCATTTTTCTTTCGCTTGGCTATGGAACACAAGCGCGTCGAAAACTGCGCCCAATTCTTCTCGCCATGCAAGTCTCTTTGTTGACGCTCATTCTTGCCACGCTTTATAACGCCCTAAATACTGGGCCTTTCGGCATGCTCGAAGCGCTTTTGGCGCAATCATTCGGCACGTTTCTCGGCCTGCTGATAATAAGCTGGCTAATTATCAAATTATGTTTCATCATTCGGTTTCGTAACGGACAAACAAATATTTTCACGCGAAACCGCAGGTCATGACACAAATAAAATTCACCGCCGGGCTTAAAGCCTATACGGTCGGGCTTCTCACCCTGATTTACACGGCCAATTATGTTGACCGCCAAATCGTCGCCATTTTGCTGACCGCGATTAAAACAGACATGCAGCTTACCGACACACAGCTTGGCATGATTACCGGTCTCGCATTCGGTATTTTTTATGCCACTCTGGGCATTCCTATCGCCTATTTGGCTGACCGACTGTCGCGCAAGAAAATCATCATCGCCTCTTTGACGCTGTTTTCAATGATGACCTATGCTTGCGGATTGGCACAAAATTATGCGCAACTCCTGCTGGCGCGCATCGGCGTCGGAGTTGGTGAAGCCGGCACCAGCCCACCATCACACGCCATGATTGCCGATATGTATGCCCCTTCAGACCGCGCAACCCCCTTAGCGGTTTTTGCGCTGGGCATAAATTTGGGCCTGTTTGTCGCCTTTATTGCCGGTGGCTGGATTGCCGATAATTACGGTTGGCGCACAGCCATTCAAGTAATTGCCTTGCCGGGTTTTGTGCTGGCCATCATTGCTTGGTTTACCCTGCAAGACCCGCCGCGCGGCATGAGCGACGACACGGCCGGAGAGGGCCAAGCGCCGCCGATTATGGAAACGGTGCGACATATGTGGCGCACCCCATCCATGCGGCAATTGCTTATCGGCTCAACCCTTATCATTATTGTCGGCTATGGTGCCGTTGCATGGCTGCCCAGCTATTTCATTCGCGTTCATGGCATGACTGCGACGCAGGTCGGTGTCATTTTGGCGGTGATGATCGGTGTCGGCGGCGCGATTGGCACCACTTTAGGGGGTGTTGTTGCCGACCGTCTCGGCAAGAAAGATGTGCGCTGGAATATGTGGCTGGTTGGACTTGTCGGCATTGTCGTCGCGCCTTTCTCGGTCATGGGTTACCTGGCAAGCAGCGGCCAAACGGCGCTGTTATGGCTCATTGTCCCGACCATGGCCGGGGCGCTTTATTTCGGCCCGACGCTGGCCATGCTGCACACGCTGGTCAAACCGGAAATGCGCTCTCTGGCATCAGCCATTTTACTGTTTATCAATAATATATTCGGCCTGGGCATCGGCCCACTGGCTGTCGGCATGATGAGCGACGCATTGGCCCCGGACTATGGCGTGCGTGGCCTCGGTATTGCGCTGGCTCTAATGGTCATTATCGGCCTTTGGGGCAGCATTCATTATCTCATTGCCGGGCGCACATTGGCGCGCGATATTGACGCCATGCAGACCGCCTGACATCTGAAGCCGCGCCATTGGCGTAAAACCAACATGCGAAACGGATTGTTTATTTTTCTGGCTTTTTTGACTGTCGCCTCACCCGTTTTGGCAGCAGATACGACGCGTTATTTTTCGGCCGAATATCGTCTCTATGTCAGTGGCTTGCTGATTGGCAAAGCTAATGTGCGGCTGGCCATTTCGCCCGATAATTATCTATTGAGCGCGCATATCCGCCCCGCCGGTTTCGGGCGCATTGCCGGTCAAAGTCATGTTGTTTCGACCACACGCGGCGCGCGACGCAATGGCACGCTTGTGCCGCAACGCCTTGACCTAAGCTGGACATCTGAAGACATGATCAAATCGAGCTATATGGATTACATTGACGGTGCGCCGCATAAATTCGTTAGCGGCTACGCGCAGCCGGAAGAGTTTCAATCGAAAAATCCGATCGCGATTGAGGCGGTTGGTGCGGGCAGTGTCGACCCGTTTTTAGGGCTGTTGTCGCCACTAAACGGGAGACCCTTACGCGCCGCTTGTGACGGCTCAAAACGGATATTTGACGGTCGACGACTGGCTCGGTTGACGGCGCAAGATGCGCGCTTTGTGCCACCTTTTGAGCATGATTTTCCGCATCGCCGCCCTGCCGTTCAATGCACGATTGTTTGGCAACCCGTCGCCGGTTATTCCGAAGCCAGCCTTGATCGGGCTGCCGAGTTTCCGCCGGTAAGCGCGCATTTCGGGCAAATCGGCGATATTGGCTTTGCCGCCCCGCTGGATATGCGCGGTAAATCGCGCTATGGACGTGTGACCATTTACGCCGTGCGTTACTTTACCGAGTCAAAAACCGCGCTTTTGCCGTTTAATATTCGCGAAATTACCGAACAATAATCCCCGAATGTGCCTGTTGAAGCGCTGTTTTCTGCCGTAAACAGGTACAATATGTCGCACTGTCATAAAAATTGAATTTTTTACTCGCCCTTTCCCATTGGCGCTCTATCTAACGCAGTGAAGCTTAGTGTCCAATCCACGCGCCTAATCGATTGAGACGGCTTATCCGCTTCGGCGCGCTTTCGAATATGGAGGCGAATATGCAGACCGGAACTGTTAAATGGTTCAATTCGGCCAAGGGATACGGCTTTATCACCCCTGATACGGGCGGCGATGATTGCTTTGTTCATGTAACGGCCATTCAGGCGTCCGGCTTGAAACAGTTGATTGAAGACCAGCGGGTAGAATTTGATATGCAAGAAGGCCGTAATGGCCGCATGGTTGCCTGCGATATTTCTATCGTAGAAGGCAGCAGCGAAGCTGCCGCTGAGTAATATCTACTTGCACACGGCGTCCTTTTGTCCGATTTTAGGACATAAGGAGCGCCGTTTTGCCGAAAATAGAAATATACACAACGTCGATTTGTCCCTTTTGTCATGCGGCAAAAAAATTGCTGAATGAGAAGGGCGTGGATTTCTCAGAAATCAGCCTGTCGAAGGAGCCGCATTTGCGCGACCGCATGATAGAGCGGGCTGATGGCGCGCGCACCGTGCCGCAAATCTTTATCGACAACGCGCATATTGGCGGCTGTGACGACCTTTACGCGCTCGACGCAAAAGGCAATCTCGACCCGCTTTTGACCCCTTAGGCTTATAAGCCTGACATCATCCTGAAATAAAAGCGCACCGTGTCATTCAATGTGGCCACGCTGATGCGTTCATTGGTTCCATGAATGCTGGCCAAATCGCTTGGTTCCAACTGCATATAGGTAAAGCGGTAATGATTGGGCGTCAGCTTGCGATAATGGCGTGTATCGGTGGCGGCGACCAGCAGACGCGGCGTTACGATAAGGCGCTGTGGCGCCGCCGTATCGCGAATGGCAGCGGTTAAATGATCCCAGCCAACACCTTCGGTCGGGCTGACCGGCGATGGCGCCATGCCGCGCTGGCCGGAACCGTCAAACGTCACCTCAACCCGCGCATCATTTATCACGCTGATGACACGAGCACGCACCGTATCCGGTGTTTCACCGGGTAGGATACGGAAATTAACCTTCGCTGTCGCATCAATCGGCAGCACATTGGCTTTAATGCCGCCCTTAATCATTGTCGCGGCTGTTGTCGTGCGCATGCCCGCCTGCGCTTGCTTATCGCCTTCAAACGCCCCCATGACCATTGGCTTGAACAGCCACAGATTTTTCATCACCAACCGATTGGCAAAGGGCATATCATCCGCCACCGCTTCCAAAAAGCTTTGCGTATGGCTGAAATCACGAGGGAATTGGTCGGCTTCCAGCGCCGCAATGGCAGCAGCCAAAATGCCGATAGAGGTTTGCTCCGGCGGCATGGACGAATGACCGCCCTCGCCAACAACTTTCAGCTGCAAAGTAACAATGCCTTTTTCAGCCGGTGCAATAAGCGCCATCGGCGCATCAATACCGGGCACCACGCCTTGCGTCACCAAACCGCCTTCATCGACCAGAAACTCGGCTTGCACACCGCGCTTCAGCAGCACATCAGCCATCACTTTTGCGCCGTCAATGCCGCCCTGTTCTTCGTCATGGCCGAAAGCGAAATAAATCGTCCGCTTGGGCTGCAACCCTTGCTGCAACATGTTTTCGGCGGCCTCCAATAGGCCGATAATATTGACCTTATTGTCGAGCGTGCCGCGCCCCCAAATAAAACCGTCCGCAACAACACCCGCAAAAGGCGGCTGTGTCCATTTATCTTCCGTCCCCGGCACGACGGGCACAACATCCGTATGACCAAGCAAAATCACCGGCTTATTGTCATCGCTGACCGGTTCACGGCCTTGCCAAGTATAGAGCAATGAATAATCGGCAATGATTTCGCGTTTCAATGCTTTGTGCACCAGTGGAAATTCTTGCTCGAGGTAATCGTGATAAGCCAGCAATTCTGTCGCAGAAGTCGGCTTGTCGCGCCCGAATGAAATGGTTTTGAAACGCACTGACTCACTCATCAGCCGTGTCACGCGATCGCTATCGGGGCGAAAATCAAAAGCCTCACCGGCGCTTTGGTCAGCGGTCGGGGTAAATGTGCGGATAAGCAAAACGGCAAGCAGCGCAATCAGAGCCGCCACAAGGGCCGGAAGCACTCTTTTTGTGAACATTTTTGTCTCCCTATTTCGGCAACTCCGCCATTGGTTGGCGTTCCAAGGCCAATATGACGCCCAAACCGGCCATAAAGGTCAGCAGCGACGTTCCGCCATATGAAATGAATGGTAATGGCACACCGACAACCGGTGCAAGCCCCATCACCATAGCCAGATTGACGATAACATATATCGACAAGGCGAAGGCAAACCCCGCAATGGTCAGTTGCGAAAACCGATGCCGCATTTGGGCGGCAATGGTAAACATCAGAAAAATCAATATGGCGAAAAGAAATATCAGCAAGAGCGACCCCATAAAGCCCAGTTCTTCAGCATAAATGGCGAACACGAAATCCGTATGACGCTCCGGCAAAAACTTCAACTGACTTTGCGTGCCTTGAGCAATGCCCTTACCGAACAAGCCGCCCGAGCCGATGCCGATTTTCGATTGAATAATGTGATAGCCCGCGCCCAGCGGGTCGCGCTCGGGGTCAAGAAACACCAAAACCCGTTCTTTCTGATAATCGTATAAATAATTCCAAACCACCGGCACGGCGGCGATTGTCACCGCAATACCGGCAATGAAATAGCGCATGGAAACACCGGCCAGAAACACCACACCCAAACCGCTCACCGCCAACATAATCGCCGTGCCCAAATCGGGTTGCGCAAAAATCAAAAGTGCCGGAATACCTATAATGCCGATCGGCACAATCAAACCGAATGGCTGGGAAACATCATCGCGGTGCAATGTGTGATAATAGCGCGCCAGCGCCATAATTACGGCAAAGCGCATAAACTCAGACGGTTGCAAGGTCACAAACCCCAAATCCAGCCATCGCTGAGCACCCATGCCGCTATTCCCGAAAACGGCGACTGCGGCCAACAGCAAAAATATCACGCCATAAATCGGATAGGCGGCATTGAATATTGTTCGCAAATCAAGATTGGCGATCGCATACATGAGCAAAAGACCGACGGCCAAACGGCTTGCATGACGCCATGCCCAAGGTGAAAAATCACCACCGGCAACCGAGTAAAGCATCATCACGCCGACTAGGCCGAGCACCAGCGCCATAGTGATTATCGGCATATTCAACGTGCCGATACTGACCAATTGTCCCATACGCCCGCTTCGCGTTTGATAACTCATGAGCCGGCCTCCGACCTGTCGTGCGACGCCAGCTTGGGCGCGCGCGCAATAGGTTTTTTCTGCAAAAGCCTTACCATAATGTCGCGGGCAATCGGAGCGGCGACCTGAGCCCCGCCGCCGCCATGCTCAATCACCACACTGACCGCATAGCGCGGTTTATTATGCGGCACATAGCCGACAAAAAGCGAGTGGTCGCGCAAATGCCAATCGAGCTTCGAATTGGGAATAACCCCGTTTAAGCGTTCATCTTTGGAGATACGCCGCACTTGCACGGTTCCGGTTTTGCCCGACATGCGCGCGCCGTCAATCAACAAACTTGAGGCATAGGCCGTGCCATCAGGCCGATTGACCGAGCGATACATACCACGCTGCACAACGGCCATATTTTCCGGTTTCAAACCCAATTCAGCAGCCGGTTCAGTCGTCTCATCAGATTTGGTAATGCGCGGCTGCACCAATTTGCCGCCATTCGCCAATGCCGCTGTCATCACCGCCAGCTGCAAGGGTGTCGCCAATAAATAACCCTGCCCAATGGCGGTGATAATGGTCTCTCCGCTGCGCCATCCCGTATCATAATTGGCGCGCTTCCAATCGCGACCCGGCACTGTGCCGCCTTTTTCGCCGTCCAAATCAATGCCGGTCACCTTGCCGAAACCAAAGCGTCGCGCCATCGCCTCAATACGGTCAATGCCGACACGCAAGGCTAAATCATAAAAATAAGTGTCGCAAGAGCGCTCCAGCGCATCAATCATATTGACCGGCCCGTGGCCATCTGCCGTCCAGCAATGAAACTCTTCACGTGCAAATTTATAGACGCCGGTGCAAGTGATTTTTTCTTCCGGATCAATCAACTTATCTTCCAGCGCGGCCAGCGCCACCAGCATTTTGAAGGTCGAGCCCGGCGCATATAGGCCTTGCATCGCCTTATTGACCAGAGGTTTGCGCTCATGGTCGATAAGCTGTTCCCATTCCTCCACGTCGATACCGCGTGACAGCTTGTTCAAATCAAAACTTGGCGCCGACACCATGCTGATAAGTTCGCCATTGTGAATATCCATTACCAGTGCCGACCCGCTTTGGCCTTTAATCCGCGTTGTGGTAAAATTTTGTAATTCCAAATCAATCGACAAGGCCAGGTCGCGTCCTTTTTTTCCGGCCTCTGATTGCAATTCGCGCACGGTCCGTCCGATGGCGTTGACCTCAACATGACGCACGCCCGGCGTGCCACGCAAGTCGCGTTCAAAGTCACGCTCCACGCCGCTACGCCCGACATAGTCGCCGACAATGTCTTCGACCCGTTGCAAGTCTTCGCGCGTCTTGGTGCCGACAAAACCGACCAAATGAGCAACCGATTGGGCATGCGGATAAACCCGCTTTTGCCCGACCAAAGGCTCAATGCCCGACAAATAGGGCATGTTGAGATTAAGCCGCGCAAACTCATCCCATGACAAATCCTCCAAAACAACCACCGGTTTGAAGGACGGCCCGCGCCTTATTTTGCGACGGATTTCGTGCAGCTCCGACGGGCTGAGTTTTAGAAGACGGGCCAAATCACGCAACGTGACATCCATATTGCCGACGCGCTCGGGCACCATACGAATTTGCAAATTGCGATCATTATCTGCCAGCAATTTGCCGGTGCGATCGGTTATGCGCCCGCGTATGGCAGATATTTGAGAAATATTGACACGATTGGCTTCGGCCAAAGTCTCATAAACATCCGACCGCGCCACCTGCAAAAATTGCAACCGTCCGCCCAAGACCAGAAACAAACCGCCCTGCAAGCCACCAAGTAAAAGCAGGCGACGCGAAAATTTCTGGCCTTCCATGTCATAAACCGACATCAACTTCTCTCCGACCCGCCCACGGCTTCACCGAACAGATATAGCGGAAAATATAATAACGGAAAAAACAAGATGCAGATAAGCGCCGACAGCAAAAACGGCACAATCGCCATGTGCAAATCATCAAGCAGCAAGGCCAACAAATAGGCAACCAGATAGGTCATCGACATCAATACGCCGAAAGTCAGCCAATAAGAACCGAAGCTGGCAGTCGATAAAATACTGCGCTGGCTGGCGCACAAAAGATAAAACACAACAAACAGCGATGACCAAAAGCCAAGCGGCATTTCGCTCATAATATCATTCACCAGACCAAGAGCGGCCAGAAAAACAGGTGTGGCATCGCTTTCTGCCGTTAGGCCGATAAAAAACAGGGGAATAAAATAAAGCCCGATTTCAAGCTGTGCCGAATATAAAAAATTGCTTGGAACACTGGCGAGAAGAATGAAAATCAACACCAAGAGATAGGGGACAAAAATTCCGCCACCGCTATCACCACTGCTTTTGAATCTGCTCATTGCGATAATTCCGGCGTCAATTGAATTTCACTTGGCGGCTCTTCCGTCAGTTGCGACAAGACCACCCGAACAAAATTAAGGCTTTGTAAATCATCAAGCAGCCGAACCGTCAGCGCACCGTCATCATTACGACGCACTAAAGCTACCGGCAAGCCAATGGGAATTTGCCCACCGCGACCGGACGTAACCAAAAGGTCACCATCTTTCAATTCCGCCTGGCGCGGCAAAAACTGCAATTCTGGTTGCGGCCGATTGG
>CATDDF010000114.1 GCA_949498175.1 Alphaproteobacteria bacterium
CGGCGTTGACCATGCCGAATTGCTGAAATTGGCGCGCGACACGGAACTGGAAAACGGCCCGGCCATTAAGGACTCCAATGTGCGCGAAAAATTGGCCGATTGGTATGTCCAGTCGCAAGGTCTGAAATACACGAAATTCCGAACTTTGACCGCTTTGTCAAAGGGCCAAGTGCCTGGGCCGGAAAGCTCTATCGGTAAAATCGTGTCAGGGCCGAAAATGCAGGATTTGGCGAGCTTTGCGATGGATATTCAGGGCCAAGGCGGCGTCATGCAAGATGGTGAGGAAAGCCCGATGGCCGGTGCCTTCCAAAACCAGTGGATTGGCGCAGCCGGTTACCGCATTGCCGGTGGCACGGATGAAATTTTGCGCAATATCGTATCCGAGCAGGTGCTTGGCCTGCCGCAAGATATTCGCGTCGATAAAAATGTGCCGTTTAACGAATTGCCCGGAGCCGGTAACAAAAAATAGTCGTTTAACGGCCTGATTTTGAGAGCCCGCAGGGGAAACCTTGCGGGCTTTTTCTTGCCCAAAGCATCGAAAAAGGCGAAAAAGGCGGCATGAGTTTGACCGCGCCCGATATTCGCTTTTCCGTCGCACCGATGATGGATTGGACTGACCGTCATGACCGCTATTTCATGCGGCTGATGAGTAAGCGCGCGCGGCTTTACACCGAAATGGTGACAGCCGATGCGGTGCGTTTTGGCGACCGCGATAAGCTGTTGGCCTTTAATAAAGAAGAACACCCGTTGGCGTTGCAGCTTGGCGGCAGCGACCCGCTAGCTTTGGCCGAGGCGGCCAAAATTGGCGAAGATTATGGCTATGACGAAATCAACCTGAATGTCGGCTGCCCGTCTGACCGCGTGCAATCGGGGCAATTCGGGGCCTGTTTGATGCAAGAGCCGGCTTTGGTCGCCGATGGTGTGGCGGCCATGGCGGCGGCGGTCAAACTGCCGGTAACGGTGAAGTCGCGTATTGGCGTGGACGACCAAGAGCCGCGCGAGGCGCTGTTCGCACTGGTGGAAAAATGCAAAAGCGTCGGCATTTCTCATTTTATCGTGCATGCACGCAAAGCCTGGCTCGAAGGCTTAAGCCCGAAAGAAAATCGCGATATTCCACCGCTCGATTACGGCCTCGTCTATCAGTTGAAACAAGCACATCCCGATTTGTTGATTTCGATTAATGGCGGCATTGAGAGTTTGGACGCTTGCGCCGCGCACCTCAGCAAAACCGATGGCGTGATGCTGGGGCGCGCACCCTATAAAAACCCGTACTTGTTGGCCGCCGTCGATGCGCAATTATTCGGCGATCGTGATACACCGCCAAGCCGCGAGGAAGTTGTCATGCAGCTTATTCCCTATGCCGAGAAATTGGTTGCTAATGGCACACCGCTGCATGCGCTGACACGTCATGTGATGGGACTGTTTCAAGGCCTGCCGGGTGGACGCTTATGGCGGCGGCATTTAAGTGAGAACGCGCCGCGTCGCGGCGACGACCCGCAAATTTTGCGCGAAGCTTTGGCTTTGGTCGAAGAGCAGACAGCCAAAAAAGCAGCCATGATGGAAAGCGGGTAGACATGGAAGCCGAGCTGATAATTTTAGCTGTCGTGTTGATGACTGCCGGTTTCTTATCCGGCATTGTCGCCGGTCTGTTAGGGGTTGGTGGCGGCATGATTTTGGTGCCGGTGCTGTTTCAGACTTTCGTGTTTTTCGATTTGGCAGCGCATTTGCAAATCCATATGGCGGTCGCCAGTTCCATGGCGATTATTTGCTTCACGGGTTCGCTATCGGCGCGCAGCCATTTCAAGCGCGGCGCGGTCGATATGGAAGTGGTCAAAAGCTGGGGCGCGTTTATCGCCATCGGGGCTTTGGCCGGCGCGGTGGCGGCACGCTTTATTGCACCCGCCGGATTGAAAATAATTTTTGCCGCTTTGGCGCTGAGCATGGCGGCGCGCATGTTGCTCAATAAAAATCCCGGCGAGGCGGGTGAGGCGCGTATCGGCGCTGCCACGCAAAAAGCCTTGTCGTCTCTTGTCGGCTTTTTCTCCGCCCTGATGGGTATTGGCGGCGGCACATTATCCGTGCCTCTATTGAATGCATCTGGGCGCGATGTGTTGCGCGCCGTCGGCACGTCATCCGTGTTTGGCGTGTTCATCGCCATACCCGCGACTTTGGGTTTTATATTGGCCGGTCGTTCATTGCCCGATTTGCCCGATTATGCTCTTGGTTATGTCAATATATTGGCGGTGCTGGCCATCATCCCGACCAGCATGTTGGCCGCCCCATTGGGGGCAAGGCTGGCGCATCGCTTGAGTAAAAAGGTGCTCAACACTATTTTCGCCGGCTTTCTGATTGTTGCCGGCGGGCGCATGGCCGTCGCGATTTTTGTCTAAATTTTTTGGTCGTATTCACCGACTTCTTCATAGGAAGAAAGCAGCGTGTCAATCTCGGCAAATATGGCGCGCATATTATTTTCCGAGGTCGGGCTTTCAACCACCACAACCAATCCGGGCTTATTGGATGAGGCGCGCACCAGCCCCCATGTGCCGTCTTCAACCGTAATGCGCACACCATTGACGGTGACCAAATCACGAATGGGCTGGCCGATAAGTGTGCCGCCATCGGCTGCCAGTTTTTCAAAATGGGCAATGGCGCGATCGACCACTTCGTATTTTTTCAAATCATCGCAAAAGGGCGACATGGTCGGCGAACCGAAAGTGACCGGCAAAGAGCGGCGCAAATCGGCCATGCTCTTATCATTGGCGCGGTCCAACATATCGCAAATCGCAATGGCGGTCACAATGCCGTCATCATAGCCACGACCAATCGGCGCGTTGAAAAAATAATGCCCCGATTTTTCAAAACCGGCCAATGCGCCAATCTCATGCGTGTGGCGCTTCATATAAGAATGTCCGGTCTTCCAATATTGCGTCTTCGCCCCGGCCGCCTGCAACTCGGGGTCAGTCATAAACAGGCCGGTCGATTTCACATCGGCGACAAATACGGCGCCGTCATGTTGTTTGGCCAAATCGCGCCCGACCAATACGCCCATCTTATCGGCGAAGATTTCTTCACCTTCATTATCGACAACGCCGCAGCGATCGCCGTCGCCGTCAAAGGCAAAACCGATATCGGCACCGGTTTCCAGCACTTTGTCGCGCATGGCGTGCAGCATTTCCATGTCTTCCGGATTGGGATTGTGATGGGGAAAACTGTGGTCCAGCTCGCAATGCAATTCGACCACCTCAATGCCGAGCGCGCGCAGCACATCAGGGGCGAAAGCCCCCGCCGTGCCATTGCCGCAAGCCACCACGGCTTTCAATTTGCGTTTGAAATTATCGCGGCCCGTCAAATCATCCTTATAGGCCTGTGCCACGCCCTCGACGCGCTCATAAGCACCGCCATCGCGGCTCACGCCCTTATTTTCCAGCACCATATCGCGCAAGGCGCTCATCTCATCGGGGCCGAAAGTCAAAGGCCGCGCCGCCCCCATTTTAACGCCGGTCCAGCCATTTTCATTATGGCTCGCCGTGACCATGGCAACAGCCGGTGCGTCGAGGTGAAACTGCCCGAAATAAGCGGTCGGCGACAAAGCGAGGCCAATATCCAGCACCTTCACCCCGGCTACCATCAACCCCGTCGTCAAAGCGATTTTGATGCTTTGCGAATAAGAACGGAAATCATGGCCGACAACGATACGCGGTTGCTCGCCATCACCCAATAAATCAAACAGCACATTGCCGAGCCCGAAGCCGAGCGCCTGCATGCCTGAGAGGTTAATCTCATCGGGAAACAACCAACGCGCATCATATTCGCGAAAGCCGGTCGGCTTCACCAATGGCGTATTTTCAAACGCTTCCGTATTGGGTTGTAAATCGGCTTGTGGTTTTGACAGCATGGGAGAGCTCCAGTGGGAGGTAATACTTGTTAGCTGATAGCAGATTTACCGGTTCGGTAAAACCGCCTATAACCGCCCGATGAGTGCTGATGACAAAAACCGGCAGGAGATTATCCGCCTGACGCTGAGCGACAGCCCGATGCCCGACATTCATATTGACGGCATGCCGGAATTTGCGCCCGGTTGGGTGTGGTTGGCCGGTGCCGGGCCGGGCGACCCGGGCCTGTTGACATTGCATGCGGTCAATGCGCTTAAGCAGGCCGATAAGGTGGTTTATGATGCGCTGGTCTCGGAAGATATTTTATCTTTGGTGCGCCCCGAGGCGGAATTGTTTTATGCCGGCAAGCGCGGCGGCAAGCCGAGCTGGAACCAGCAAGACATTACCGACAAGCTGATAGAATTGGCCAAAACCGGCCATCGCGTGCTGCGCTTGAAAGGCGGCGATCCGTTTATTTTCGGGCGCGGCGGCGAAGAGGCGCAAGCGCTGGTTGCCGCCGATATTCCGTTCCGCATGATACCGGGCATTTCCGCCGGTGTCGGTGGGTTGGGTTATGCCGGTATTCCGGCCACCCACAGAGAAGTCAACCATGCCGTTACCTTTGTTACCGGCCATTTGGCCGGTAAAGGTCAAGCGGAATTGCTGGATTGGGCGTCGATTGCCAAAGCCTCGCCGGTGATTGTCATTTATATGGCGATGAGCCGTCTCGCGGTGATTGCCGAATTATTGATGCAGGCGGGGCGCAGCGCCGATGAGCCGGTGGCCATTGTTACCCATGCGACGACGGCGCGTCAGCGCATTGCCACGGGCCGTTTGGTGGAGGCGGCGCAATTGGCCGAAACGCACAATCTTGAGCCGCCTTCAATTATCGTTATTGGCGAAGTGGTGAATTTGGCCGAAACCTTAAATTGGTTTGGTGACAAGCCGATTTAGGCCGCTTTAGCCCGATTTCAGGCTTTCCAGACGAGCCGGTAATGCAGCCAAAACGGTGCGTTTTTCATCATCGGAAAAGCTCGACCAACCACCGATTTCATTCAATTTACGCCCGCAGCCAATGCAAAAACCGGCGCGCGCCGAAACGGCGCACACGCGGCGGCAGGGTGATTTCGGGCTTTCTTCTTGCTTATTCATGCGTATGTCATAGCACGATATGACCGATGCGTCATTTTTTCCCGATTGGGTGATTGATTCACCGCTTTTTTCGGCTAAATTCGGATAAATTTGATTGGAGGTCCTTATGGATATCGATTTTGCACCGGAAGATGAAGCATTTCGCGCGGAAGTGCGCAGCTTTATCGAAGAAAACTATCCGAAACATTTGGTTGGCGCCGAGCGCGGTGATTTGGGTAAGGAAGAGTTCCTCGCTTGGCACAAAATCCTTGCTGAAAAAGGCTGGGTCGCCCCAAGCTGGCCGGAAGAGTTTGGCGGCACCGGATGGACGGTGACGCAGAAATATATTTGGAATGAAGAAAGCGCCGCTTTCGGCACCATTCCGCCGCTGCCTTTCGGGGTCGCTATGCTGGGGCCGGTGATTTACACATTTGGCAATCAGGAACAGAAAGATTGGGTTTTGCCGGGCATTTTGTCGGGCGAAACTTGGTGGTGTCAGGGCTATTCAGAGCCCGGTGCCGGTTCTGACCTTGCCGGTTTGAAAACCAAAGCCGAATTGGATGGCGATGAATATGTCGTTAATGGCCATAAGATTTGGACCACTTTGGCGCAACATGCCGATTGGATGTTCTGCCTTGTGCGCACCAGCAGCGAGGGCAAGCCGCAAGAAGGCATTTCCTTCTTGCTCATCGATATGAACACACCGGGCATTGAAGTGAAGCCTATCATCACCATTGATGGCGGCCATGAAGTCAATGAAGTGTTTTTGACCGATGTGCGTGTGCCTGCCAAAAATCTTGTCGGTGAACAAGATAAGGGGTGGACCATTGCCAAATTTCTGCTCGGCAATGAGCGCTCGGGTATTGCCGGGGTCGCGCGCTCCAAAAAAGCCATTGACCGCCTGCGCGATATTGCGCGCGCCGAATTGGAAGACGGTGCGCCGCTTTTGGACTCGGCTGAGTTTGCCAAAAAGATTGCCGAGCTTGAGGTTGACCTGACGGCGCTGGAATATACCGAATTGCGCACGCTGGCTTCGGAAAGCAAAGGGCAAGGGCCGGGGCCTGAAAGCTCGATCTTGAAAATCAAGGGCACGGAAATTCAAGATCGAGCTTTAGATCGGAAGAGCACACGTCTGAAC
>CATDDF010000115.1 GCA_949498175.1 Alphaproteobacteria bacterium
CGAATATTCTGGTCATAAAGCGCCAAAGGCTGATGGCGGTTTTGCAAAAACGCCGTGCCGACGGCCAACGCAATTAGCAATGCGAGAACGCCAATATCAGCCATGCCGATACGCGCGCCGGTCATTTATTTTTTCCGCCCCTTGGGTTTTGCCGCCGCCTTACCGGCCCCGCCCGCCGTTTTGTCCATAAAGCGTGCCAGTTTGATATCGAGCGGCGACAACCCGCGGGCATCATGTGTGGTCAACACCACATTGACGGTTTTATAAACATTATGCCATTCGGGGTGATGGTCCATTTTTTCGGCCTGCATCGCGACACGGCTCATCCACGCAAAAGCGGCATTGAAATCGGCAAATATAAAGGTTTTTTTAATGGCCTCGCGGCCACTGACTTTTTTCCAGCCGGACAGCTGGCTCATCGCTTTTTTCTTTTCTCTGGCAGTCAGTTTCTCAACCATATCTTCCTCTTACAGGCTAAGTTTACGGGCACAGATTGGGTGCACGCAAATGGACTTTCTCAATATCGGCCAATATCTCATCGGTCAATTCAACATCTATGCTGGTCACCGCCAATTTCAACTGCTCCATGCTGGTCGCACCGATAATGTTTGAGGTTACGAAGTCGCGTGTGGTGACGAATTGATTGGCCAATTGCGAGGCATCAAGCCCGTATTTTTTAGCAATGTCGAGATAGCTGTCAATCACCTCTTCCGCGCCGTCCACCTCATAACGCTGCAAGCGGTCAAATAATTGTTTGCGTGAGCCTTGAGGCGTTGCCCCACCTTGATATTTGCCGGTCAAATAGCCTTGCGCCAATGGCGAATAAGCCAATAGGCCGACCCCTTCGCGGTGGAAAATTTCTGACGAGCCAAGCTCATAAATGCGGTTCAAAAGATTATAGGCATTTTGCACCGACACCATGCGCGGCAGGCTGTCATCCATTTGCGCGTGATGGAGAAACTTCATAATGCCCCAGGGTGTTTCATTGGACAGACCGAAATGGCGTACTTTACCGGCTTTTTGAATATCGGCCAGCACGCCCAAAATATCTTCAATTTTGTTGATTTCGCCGCCCATTTCCTTATGTCCCAAGCCGCCAAAAATGCGGATCGGGCGGTCGGGCCAATGCAGCTGATACAGGTCAATATAATCGGTCTGCAAGCGCTTCAGGCTTTTATCGACCGCTTCAAGAATTTGCGCGCGCGTTTGCTCCGTGCCGCTGCCGTCATCGCGCAGCCAATTCATCGGCGAGCGACCGGCCACTTTGGTGGCGAGAATAATATCCTGCCGTTTGCCGGTTTTTTGAAACCATGTGCCGATGATTTCTTCCGTTTTGCCTTGCGTTTCAGCCATTGGCGGCACGGCATACATTTCTGCCGTGTCGAAGAAATTAATTCCCATTTCCACCGCATAATCCATTTGTTCATGGCCTTCGGCTTCGGTGTTTTGCTGCCCCCATGTCATAGTGCCCAAGCAAATGGCACTGACTTCAATGTCGGTTTGTCCGAGACGACGATATTCCATAAAAACTCCCTATTTGTTTTATGATGCGATACGCGCCAACAGCTTCTCGACCGTCGGCAAAATATTTTCGACAATGACGGCAATGCCGTCACGATTGGGGTGGATGCGGTCGCCCAGATTGAGGCGCGGGTCTCCGGCCACACCATCCAAGAAAAACGGATAAAATACCAGCCCATATTGCTTGGCGAGGCGCGGATAAAGACCGTTAAAGGCTTCGCCATAGCTTGGCCCCAAATTGGGGGCGGCCAGCATGCCGGCCAGCATCACTTCGAGCCCGCGCGCTTGCAGTTTTTCGATGATTTCCCGCAGGTTTTTTTCGGTCATTTTCGGCGATAAGCCCCGCAACATATCATTGGCGCCCAATTCGACAATCACGGCTTGCGCTTCGCGCCCGACGGCCCAATCGAGACGCGCCAAACCGCCGGCGCTGGTATCGCCCGATACGCCGCCATTATGGACCCGCACGCGATGGCCTTTGGCGGCCAAGGCGGCCTGTAATTGTGCGGTAAAGCCGTCGCGCGGGGCCAACCCGTATCCGGCCGTCAGACTGTCGCCCAAAGCAACCAAATGAACGGTTTTGGTGTCACTTTGTGCCCATGCCATAGATATGGCACTCATCCATAGGGCGGCAATCAGCGTAAACAAAAACAAAACGGCCCTTGCCGATAGCGGCGCGCGCAACGGATTTGACGCAGCTTTTCGTTCTATATAGGACAAGTCAGCCGAAAATGTGCAAACCATGAGAAAGACCCGATGCAATGATTGAAACCGAAAATTTGACCGTTACCCTGCCCAGTCGCGCCGGTGACGTCAATATACTTCGCGGTATTGATTTATCGGTCGCAGCAGGCGAAACCGTCGGGCTTATCGGCCCGTCGGGCTCGGGCAAGACGACGCTGCTCATGGTGCTGGCCGGATTGGAGCCGCCGACGGGCGGGTCTGTGGCTGTTGCAGGCAGCGATTATGGCGCCATGAGCGAAGATGATTTGGCGCGTTTTCGCCGCACCCATATCGGCATTGTTTTTCAAAGCTTCCATCTTGTGCCGACCATGACGGCATTGGAAAACACCGCTCTGCCGCTCGAATTGGCCGGTGAAAAAGACTGCCGTGCGCGCGCCGCCGGCATATTGGCGGAAGTCGGCCTGGCTGATCGGCACGATCATTATCCGGCGCAAATGTCGGGCGGTGAGCAGCAGCGCGTCGCCTTGGCGCGCGCCATGGTTGCTGATCCGCCGGTTTTGTTTGCCGATGAGCCGACCGGCAATCTCGACCAAGCGACCGGTGAGAGCATAATGCAATTGATTTTGAACCTTGCGAAAAATCGCCAATCGACCCTGTTTCTCATCACCCATGACCGTGCCTTGGCGGAAAAATGCGATCGCACATTGACCATGCGTGACGGTTTGCTGGTCTGATGTCCGATATGCCGCGCAGACAAAGGAGATTGGGCTGGGGGCTTGCGGTGCGGTTGGCACGGCGCGAAATGCGCGGCGATGGCGGGCACGGCACAAAATGGGGGTTTCTCCCCGGCTTTCGCATTTTCCTGCTCTGTTTGACTTTGGGCATTTTCACCATTGCCGGCGTCGGCTCTTTGTCGGCCGCTTTGGTTGCCGGCATGGTTGCGCAAGGGCAAAGCATTTTGGGCGGTGATATTGATGTGCGCCTCATTCACCGCCCGGCCAATAGCGAAGAAAGAAATTTCCTCGCCGATAAGGGAATTTTATCCGAAATCGCCACCATGCGCGCCATGCTGCGCCATCAAGATGAAGCCGTGCTGGTTGAAGCCAAAGCGGTCGATGCCGCCTATCCGCTCTATGGCAAGGTTACGCTCAGCAATACAAATTTGGCGACAGCGCTGGCCACGCGCGACGGCGTTTACGGCGCGGCGGTCGAGCAAGCCCTGCTCGACCGGCTCGGCCTGGCGGTTGGGGCGGTGGTGCAATTGGGCGATATTCCCCTGCGCCTGAACGGCATCATCGCACAAGAGGCTGACCGCAATGCCGGCGGCTTCCCTTTGGCACCGCGTTTGATGGTGCGCCATGATACGTTAAAAGCGGCCGGTCTGTTGCGCCCCGGCGCGCTCATCAATTATCACTATCGCCTGCGCCTGCCCGATAATGCCGATAATGACGCGGTCAAGGCAGTGGTCGGCGCGACACAGGAACGTTTTCCTTTGGCCGGCTGGCGGCTGCGCGACCGCAGCGATGCCTCGCCTTCCATGCGCCGCTTCATTGAGCGCCTCGGCCTGTTTCTGACACTGGTCGGCCTGACCGCTTTGGTGGTGGGCGGGGTTGGGGTCGGCAATGCCATTCACGCCTATTTGCAAAGGCGGCGCGAAACCATTGCCGTGTTGAAGGCATTGGGCGCGTCAGGACGCTTTATTTTCCGCATTTATGCGGTGCAAATCGGCATGTTGAGTCTGGTCGCGCTGGCGGTCGGTTTGGCGCTTGGCGCGGCGACACCGCTTGTCGTGAAAAGCCTGTTCGGTGCTTTGCTGCCTGTCGATTTGATCGCCGGGCTTTATTCCGCTCCGCTTTTGGCGGCCAGCGGTTTCGGTCTGCTGGCGGCGGCGGCCTTTGCCCTATGGCCTTTGGGCCAGGTCGAGCGGACACCGGTCACGGCGCTGTTCCGGGCCGATGCGGAGCAAGCATATCAAGCCCCGCCCTGGCCCTATATTCTCGCTATCGGCTTTTGCTTTGTCGCTTTGGCTGCATTGGCCTTGCTCATTTCCGAACGCCGCGATGTCGCCATTTGGTTTGCCATTGGTGTGGCCGGAGCTTATTTTGCTTTGCGCGGCGCGGCGGCGCTTTTGGTTTGGCTGGCCAAGCGGGCCGGGCGCCCCAAGCGACCGGAATTGCGCCTGGCTCTGGCCAATATGACGCGACCGCAAGCGCCGGTGCGCGCCGTCATGTTGTCGATCGGCCTGTCGGTGACATTGCTGTCGGCCATTTCCATGGTCGATGGAAACATTAATGCACAAATCAGCGGTGATTTACCCGAACGCACGCCGAGCTTTTTTCTGCTCGATATCGGCCCTCAGCAAATTGACGATGTGTTGCGCGTGGCTGAAAGCCAGCCCTCGGCCGCGGCGATTGAGCAAGCTGCCATGTTGCGCGGGCAGATTTTGTCGCTCAAAGGCATTGCTGCGGCTGATTTCAACGCGCCACCGGAAGCCGCTTGGGTGCTGCGCGGCGATCGTGGCCTGACCTATGCCGCCGCGCCCCCCGATGGCGGCGAAATTATTGCCGGTTCTTGGTGGCCGGAAGATTATGCCGGGCCGCCGCTTGTCTCTTTCGCGGCCGAAGAGGCCGGTGAATTGGGGCTTGAGGTCGGCGATATGATTGAGGTTAATGTGCTGGGCCGTCCGCTGACCGCCCAAATCGCCAATTTGCGCCATATTGATTGGGCTTCGGGCGGCATGAATTTCCTCATGGTGTTTTCGCCCCATCCACTGAAAAATGCGCCGCACAGCTATCTCGCCTCACTGAGCCTTGAAGCACAAGACGAGGTCGGGTTCTCGCGCATTTTGGTGCGCGATTTTCCGAATATTACCATTATTCGTGTCAAGGAGGCTTTGGCCACCATGCGCGATATTTTGAACAATCTCGGCCTCGGCATTCGCGCCATGAGCCTTGTCACCATGTTGGCCGGTATTTTGGTTTTGGCCGGCGCCATGGCCAGCGGCCATCGCGCGCGCGTTTATGATGCGGTGGTGATGAAAGTGCTGGGCGCGACGCGCGGCCGCATCATGCTGGCCTTTGCGCTGGAATATACGCTGATGGGGCTGGGCGCGGCGCTGATTGCCGCCGCCGCCGGCAGCTTGGCCGCCTATGGGCTGATTGTCGGTGCGATGCAGGCGGAATTTGTCTTTTTGCCCGTCACTTTGGCACTCACCGTGCCGGGTGCGGTGTTTTTGACCGTCACATTGGGGCTTTTGGGCACATATCGGGCGCTGGGCGCACCGGCTGCGCCGGTTTTACGCAGCGAATAAGCAAAATTTCGTGCGAAACGTCTTGAAAATGACAAGATTTATGGTGATATATTCAGTACCGCAATTTCGAAAGGATATGAGAAATGGCTGAGAACTGGTCGGATAATCAAACCACGAAGGCGACCGAGGCGCGCACGCAAGCCGTCGATGAAGGTCTGCGCATTTACATGACCAAAGTCTATAATTATATGGGGCTGGGCCTGTTGGCCACGGCACTGACCGCCTATTTGGGCGCGGCATCAGGCATTTATGTCGCCTTGGCGCAAACCCCGATTATTTGGCTCGTCGTCTTCGCACCGCTCGGCATGGTGCTTTACCTGTCGGCGCGCCTGCATCGCATGAGCGAGCGCGCGGCGAAAACAACGTTTTGGATTTACGCCGCCATGACCGGGCTTTCCCTGTCTTACGTGCTGCTCGCCTTTACCGGCGTATCCGTAGTGCGCACCTTCTTGATTACCGCTGCCTCTTTCGGCGCCTTGTCGCTTTACGGCTACACCACAAAGCGTGATTTGAGCGGCATGGGTTCGTTTTTGTTCATGGGCCTTATCGGTATTATTCTGGCATCCATCGTCAATTTCTTCATGCAGAGCCCGGCCATGCATTTTGCCATTTCGGTCATCGGTGTGCTGATTTTTGCCGGTCTGACGGCCTATGATACGCAAGACATTAAGCGCATTTACTTCGCCGGCGACAGCCGCGAAATAGCTGAAAAGAAAGCCATTATGGGGGCGCTGCGCCTATATTTGGATTTCATCAATATGTTCTTGTTCTTGCTGCAATTCCTCGGCAATCGCGAGTAGCAGCACGCAGTCTTAAAACCTAAAACCCGGCTTTCATGCCGGGTTTTATTTTGCCTGGTTTTAAAGCGCCCGCCCAAAGGCACTCACTCGATAAGGTGGAGCGCTTTGCGGTCGAAAAACCGCAGCAGCGCTGCCAAATCATGGCCCCGGCGCAAGACGCGGCCATCCACGGCATGCAGCACATATTGGCCTTGCTTGCGCCGCAAAGCGGGAATTTTATCAATACGGAACAGCGGCACTTCGCTGGCGCGGCGGAAAATGGAAAACCCCGCCGCCTCGCGACCATCATTAATCGCATAGTCGCGCCATATTCCGGCCGCCACCATGCGGCCATAGACGTTCAATAAATCGCCCAGCTCGTCGCGCGTCCACATGACCCGCTTGGGCGTTGCTTGCGCGGCGCGGCGTTCGCGCTCAAACGCATTGCCGATAATCACCAATTGCCTGGTTGATTTGCTCATAAACGCATGGTGACGCTTTGGCGCGCCGAATGCAAGTTTTACCGCTTTTCACGCAGGGCAAAATGCCTCGAAATTGCCCCATTTCGGTCTTTTTCTTGTCCCATTCAAAGTGATGATGGAAGCTGCTTGATAAGCCTCGCCCGGCGCGCTGCCTTGTTCTCTCCTCCCATGACTGGCGCGTCGGGCATTTTCTTGAAAAGCACTATGGGGAGGCAGGGGTTTTGGACATAAAAGCGCATTGCCAGCACGGCTTGCTTCACCTAAAGGTAGAAGGCTTTTTAGGGAGTGAAGAGTAAAGCGCATGATTGAAGTCGAGCATTTGATCAAAAAATTCGGGGATTTTACCGCCGTCAATGATTTGTCCTTCACGGTCGCGCGCGGGCAAGTCATGGGATTTTTGGGCCCCAATGGGGCAGGCAAATCGACCACAATGAAAATGATTACCGGCTTTTTGCGCCCCAGTAGCGGTACGGCGCGCATTATGGGCATGGATATTTGCGACAATATGTTGGCGGCGCAGCGCCATTTCGGCTATTTGCCCGAAGGCGCACCGGCATGGCCCGATATGACACCACGCGCCTTTTTGCAATTCATCACGCAAATTCGCGGGTTTGATAAGGCAGCCGCGCGCGCTGCTGAGGCGCGCGCCATTGAGATGACGGAATTGCACGGCGTGCTCGACCAGCCGATTGACACATTGTCGAAAGGCTATCGCCGCCGTGTCGGACTGGCGCAAGCGATTGTCCATGACCCGGACGTTTTGGTGATGGATGAGCCGACAGATGGGCTTGACCCCAATCAGAAATTTCAAGTGCGCCGCGCCATTACCGATATGGCGCGCGATAAGGCGATTATTATTTCCACCCATATTTTGGAAGAAGTCGATGCCGTATGCGGCGCAGCGATGATTATCGATCGCGGGCAAATTGTTGCCGAAGGCACGCCCAGCGCTTTGGCGGCGCGCTCGCGCTATAGCGGCACGGTGACGCTGACTTTAGCGCATGAGCAATTGCCTGCTGCGCAAAAGCTGCTGCAAAACATAAACCATCAAAGCGCCGAATTGGTGACGCGCGGCGATGAAAGCACCTTGCATATTTTTGCCGCCGACGGCACCGAACCCGGCGCTCTGTTGGCCGATATGCGCACCGCCATTAGTGAGGCCGGTCTGTCGCCCCGCGCTCTGGCCCTGGAAACCGGTCGTTTGGACGATGTGTTTGGGGCACTGACCGGCAAGGCGCGTCCGGCGGCTGAACGCTTTGATACGGTTTCCCAAACGCAAGCTGAAGGAGCACGTTCATGATGCGCGTACTCACAGCCATTACCGCGCGCGAATTTGCCGGATATTTCGCCACTCCTTTGGCCTTTGTCTTCATCATCGTGTTTTTGCTGGCCAATGGTTTGGCGACGTTTTATCTGGGCGCTTATTTCGCCATGGGTCAGGCCGATTTGACCGGCTTCTTCATGTTTCATCCCTGGCTTTATTTGTTTTTCTTGCCCGCCATTTCCATGCGGCTATGGGCCGAAGAGCGGCGCAATGGGTCGATTGAACTTTTGCTGACTTTACCGATACCTTTGACCGCCGTGGTTATCGGCAAATATCTCGCCGCTTTGGCTTTTTCGGCCTTGGCCCTGGCCTTGACTTTCCCGATTTGGCTGACCGTCAATTTTCTTGGTAATCCCGATAATGGCGTCATTTTCGCCTCCTATGTCGGCTCGCTCATGCTGGCCGGCGGCTATCTCGCCATTGGCTCGTGCCTGTCGGCACTGACGCGCAATCAGGTCATTGCCTTTGTCATTTCCGTGGTCGCGTGTTTTTTATTCACCGTGTCGGGCGCGCCTTTGGTTTTGGAATTATTTGACGGTTGGGCACCGCAAGCCTTGATTGAGACATTGGCAGGTTTTTCCCTGCTCACTCATTTTCGCGCCATTACCGGCGGGGTCATTGATATGCGTGATGTGATGTTTTTCGCCACCCTGATCGGCGTGTTTTTGACGGCGACGGTGATTGTCGTTGATATGAAAAAGTCGGAGGGCGCGTAATGGGCGCGGGCATTTCCAAAATTTTTACCGCGCGCCCACATGGCGTGGCCCTTATTTTGCTGGCACTGATATTTGTCAGCCTCAATTTGTTTTCCAATTTGGCACTCAGAAATGCGCGGCTTGATTTGACCGAGAACGGGCTGTTTACGCTGAGCGACGGCACGCGCAATATTGTCGCCGCTTTAAAAGAGCCGGTGCGCCTGACATTTTATTATTCGCGCAGCATTGCGGCTGACCAGCCGGGTTTGCGCGTCGAGGCGCAGCGCGTGCGCGACATGTTGGAAGAAATAACCATGGCATCAAACGGCATGGTGCAATTGGACATTATCGATCCCGAACCGTTTTCCGAGGGCGAAGACCAAGCCGTAGCGCAGGGTCTGGTGGCACGTCCCGTGGCTGAGGGCGAGGTCGTTTATTTCGGTCTTGTCGGCACCAATATGGTCGACAGCATTGAAGTCATTCCCTATTTCGCCACCGAAAGACAGCAATATTTGGAATATGATGTGGCGCGGCTATTGCATAATTTGGCGCGTCCGCAAAAGCCGGTGCTGGGCATTATTTCAAATTTGCCACTCGATACCGGTGCCGGCGGCATTATGGCGGCGATGCGCGGCCAGTCGCAGCCCTTTTTGATTTATGCCGAATTGGCCGACCGCTTTCAAATCGACTTTATCGCCCTCGATAGTGTAAAAATCCCGTCCCGCGTCGATGTGCTGCTCTTGGCGCATCCGCGTCCGCTATCCGATATTCAGGCCTATGCGGTTGACCAATTTGTCATGCGCGGCGGCCGCGTCATTGCGTTTCTGGATCCGCAATCCGAGGTCAGCCTGACGGCCGGGCCGAATGGCGAACCTTTGCGCGGCTATACCGAGCAATCAAATATGCCGCTTTTGATGCGGCAATGGGGTGTGCGCATGCTATCCGATATGATTGTCGCCGACCGCAAACGCGCTCAGCGCGTCGCCGCCGGTCGCGATGCGCGCCGTGCCCTCACCGATTATATTCTCTGGATGGGGTTGGGGCCGTCTGAAATGAATGATGATGATCCGATAACCGGCAATATAGACCGTCTCAATATCGGCACGGTCGGTGCTTTGCAACCTTTGGAGGGCGCAAGCACCGATTTCACGCCGCTCGTCACCTCATCCGATGAAGCCGGTTTGATGACCCGCGATTATGTGCTGAGTGCACCGACGCCCGATGCATTGCAACGCCGCTTTGCCGTTGGCGAAGCGCCCTATACCATCGCCGCGCGTCTCGCCGGGCCGATTGTCAGCGCCTTTGACGCACCGCCCCAAGCCAAGACTGAAAAAGGCGAGCGCGCCAAGCCGCAAGATCATAAAGACAGCACGCAAGCCGCCAATATTATTGTCTTTGCCGATAGCGATTTTTTTGATGACCGGTTTTGGGTGTCGGAACAAAACTATCTCGGCCAGCGTTTCGGTGTGCCGATTGCCGATAATGGAAAATTTCTGCTCAATGCAGTTGAAAACCTGATGGGCTCGAATGATTTAATTTCACTGCGTGGGCGCGAAAAAGCGGCGCGGCCCTTTACCCGTATTGAAAATTTGCGCCGTGAAGCGGAGGCCGATTATCTTGCCGAACAGCAAAATCTTATCGCCCGTATAGAGGCGGCGCAGGCCGAGCTGGACCGTTTGGAAAAAGGCGCGCAATTGGCCGAAGCCGATAAGGCGGCAAGCGCTTATCGCGCTGAATTACTGCAAGCGCGAAAAGCTTTGCGCCGTGTTCAGGGCGATTTGCGACGCGATATTGAGGCGCTCGAAAGCCGTCTCACCTGGGCCAATATCATCTTTATGCCGCTCTTGGTTTCCGCTTTGGCGCTGCTTCTGGCATGGCGGCAGAGACGCCAACGCTTGGCCACACAAAAAGCCGGCGGGTTGATTGTTGAAGAATCAAGCGGGGTCAGCTGATGGATATGACAGCTCTTTTGCGCCCTTTAACGCTCATCACCGGCCTCAGTCTTGTTTTGGCATTGGCCGCACTGATCGGCGAACGACCGGTCAATGCGGTCGCGCCGCCGCAGCTATTATTGGCCGATTATGCGGCACAGCTCGATAAAGCCCAAAAATTGGAGGTGACGCATGGGCGTGGCCTGTCTGGTGCGCGCAGCCTGCATATAAGCCGCACCGATACGGGTTGGACTTTGGATGAGCGTTGGAACTATCCGGCCAATGATGAGCTGGTCAATGAAACGCTTTTGGCTTTGGCCGATTTGAAAGCGGTGCAAGCGCGCACCGCGCAAGTGGATTGGCATCGCGCATTGGGGCTTGTTGTGCCGGAAGATTTGGGCGCGGCTGTGCGCTTTCGCGTCACCGGCAAACAAGGTGCAATCTTGACCTCGTTGCTTTTGGGCAAGGAGCAGCAAAGCGAGAGCGAAGCGACCCAAGAGGTAAGGAATTACGGCCCCGAATTACGCCAATTTTATGTGCGCCGCGAAGACAGCGCGCAAAGCTGGTTGGCGCGCGGCCGTCTGCCGCGCAATCCCGATATGGCCGCCTGGATAGACCCGGCCCTGCCGCGCCATGACCTGGATAAACTCACCAAATTGCGCTTTGGCACTGGCGATGACGCTTTTGCCGCGCTGCGTGTCGGCAGCAATTGGTCGCTGGGCGGGACGCAAGACTGGCTTGACCGTTTTGCCGCTTTGCGGCCTGATGATGTGGCGCGTGCCGAGGCGATTAATTTTGATACGGCGCGACCCTTTACATTGCAATTTGAAGACGGGTTGAGCCTGACCTATGAGAATGTCGGCGCGGCGACGGTAATATGGAGCCGCATAAGCGCGCGCGCCAATGCTGATGCAAGCGGCGACATCAAAGCTTTGGCGACCCGATTGAATAATCGCTTCAATGGCTGGGCGCTGCGCTTTTCGGCTGAACGCACGCCGCTTTTGCTGCCAGCCAAGCGCGACCTTGATGGCTGAGATGCAGGGCGATTTGACTTATCGAAAACGACGCAGTAAGAGCTTTTCAAGGTAACAAGACAAGAGCGAGATGATGGCCCTTTACGACGCATATCTGGAAAATATCGAAACCCGCAAGCAAGAGGGTTTGAACGCCAAGCCGATTGATGACGGCGATTTGCTGGCGGAAATCATTGGCTTGATAAAGCAGCCGGATAACCCGCATCGGGCTGATGCGCTCCATCATTTCATTTATAACACCTTGCCCGGCACAACCGGTGCCGCCGGTGAAAAAGCCGCCTTTTTGAAAGAAATCATTCTCGGCACTACGACGGTTGACGAAATTTCAACGGATTTTGCCTTTGAGCTTTTATCGCATATGAAGGGCGGGCCGTCGGTTGAGGTGCTGCTTGATGTGGCGCTTGGCGATGATACGGCACTGGCCGGACAAGCGGCTGAGGTGTTGAAGACGCAAGTATTTCTCTATGAGGCCGATATGGCGCGCTTGCAAGCGGCCTATGCGGCGGGCAATGAGATTGCCAAAGACATTCTCGAAAGCTATGCGGCAGCCGAATTTTTCACCAAGCTGCCCGATATTGAAGAAGAGATTAAAGTCGTCACCTATATTGCCGCAGAGGGTGATATTTCGACAGATTTGCTGTCGCCGGGCAATCAAGCGCATTCGCGCTCGGACCGCGAATTGCACGGCAAATGCATGATTTCCGAAGCCGCGCAAAAAGAGATTGAAGCGCTGAAATTGCAGCACCCGGGCAAGCGCGTCATGCTGATTGCCGAAAAAGGCACAATGGGCGTCGGCTCCTCGCGCATGTCGGGGGTCAATAATGTCGCCCTTTGGACCGGCCGCCAAGCCAGCCCCTATGTGCCCTTTGTCAATATTGCCCCGATTGTCGCCGGCACAAACGGCATTTCGCCGATTTTCCTGACCACGGTCGGGGTTACGGGGGGCATTGGTGTTGATTTGAAAAATTGGGTGAAAAAAATCGGCGAGGACGGCAAGCCGCTTTTGAACAATGACGGCAATGCGGTTTTGGAACAAAAATATTCGGTCGAAACCGGCACGGTTTTGACGATCAATACCGCCAAGAAAAAACTCTATAGCGAAGACGGCTGCGAAGAATTGGTCGATATGGCCGACAGTTTCACGCCGCAAAAAATCGAATTCATGAAAGCCGGCGGCTCTTATGCCATTGTTTTCGGCAAAAAATTGCAAAGCTTTGCCTGCGAGACATTGGGTATTGACATGCAATCCGTATTTGCCCCGTCGAAAGAAATCGCGCATGACGGGCAGGGGCTGACGGCGGTTGAAAAAATCTTTAACGCCAATGCGCTGGGGCGCAGCACAGACAAGCCGCTACATGCCGGTTCGGATGTCCGCGTGCAGGTCAATATTGTCGGCAGCCAAGACACGACCGGTTTGATGACCTCGCAGGAATTGGAAGCCATGGCGGCGACCCTTTTGTCGCCCAGTGTCGATGGCGCTTACCAATCGGGCTGCCACACGGCGTCGGTTTGGGACGCTAAGGCGCAGGCCAATACGCCGCGCCTCATGGCCTTTATGAATAAGTTTGGCCTCGTTACGGCGCGCGACCCGAAAGGCGAATATCACGCCATGACCGATGTCATTCACAAAGTGCTGAACGATATTACGGTTGATGATCGCGCCATTATTATCGGTGGCGACAGCCATACGCGCATGTCCAAAGGCGTCGCTTTTGGCGCCGATAGCGGCACAGTGGCATTGGCATTGGCCACCGGTGAGGCGACCATGCCGATACCCGAAAGCGTGAAAGTAACCTTTAAGGGGCAAATGGCAGATTATATGGATTTTCGCGATGTGGTGCATGCGACGCAAGCGCAAATGCTCGACCAATTTGGCGATAATGTGTTTCAGGGCCGTGTCATTGAAGTGCATATCGGCACGCTTTTGGCCGACCAGGCCTTCACCTTTACCGATTGGACGGCCGAGATGAAGGCCAAAGCCTCGATTTGCATTTCCAATGATGAGACGTTGATCGGCTCGCTTGAAATCGCCAAAGCGCGCATTCAAGTGATGATCGATAAGGGCATGGATAATGCCGCGCATATGTTGCAAGGGCTGATTGATATTGCCGATAAGCGCATTGGCGAGATTAAATCGGGCAACAAACCGGCGCTGACGCCGGATGCCAATGCCGCTTATTTTGCCGAAGTGGTGGTCGATTTGGATGCCATTAATGAGCCGATGATTGCCGACCCGGATGTTGAAAATGCCGATATTTCCAAGCGCTACACGCATGACACCATTCGCCCCATCTCGCATTATCGCGCCGAAAAGAAGGTTGATTTGGGCTTTGTCGGCTCATGCATGGTGCATAAGGGCGATATGAAAATCGTCGCGCAAATGTTCCGCAATTTGGAAAAAGAAAATGGCCACGTGTCATTCAACGCACCTTTGGTCATTGCCCCGCCGACCTATAATATTGTCGATGAGCTGAAGGCTGAGGGCGATTGGGATATTTTGCAAAAATATGCCGGTTTTGAATTTGACGATGATGCGCCCAAACAAGAAGCACGCACGGCTTATGAAAATACGCTTTATCTGGAACGCCCGGGCTGCAATTTATGCATGGGCAATCAGGAAAAAGCCGCCAAAGGCGATACCGTCATGGCCACTTCGACGCGTCTGTTTAAGGGTCGCGTTGTTGAAGACAGCGATGAAAAAGCCGGCGAGTCGCTTCTGGCCTCTACACCCGTGGTGGTGCTGTCGACGGTTTTGGGACGCACGCCGACCTTGGATGAATATCAAAGCGCCGTTAAAGGCATTGATTTGACCAAATTTGCCCCACTGGCGTAAATCTCGTGCCATAATCTTGAGCTATGGCTGAAACATTAAAATTTGCGTTTGATCATGCTTATGCGCGCGATATGGGTTTGCAGGCTGACGGTTTGGCGTGCCGGCGCGGCGGGCGGCTGATTTTCAAAGATATTTCTTTTACCCTACATGCCGGGCAGGCCTTGCGTCTGGCCGGGGTCAATGGCAGCGGCAAATCTTCGCTCTTGCGGCAATTGGCCGGTCTGTTGCCCGTCGCCGATGGCATGTTTATCCATGTTTTATCGCCATTGCGCGACATGCATTATCTCGGCCATGATGACGGCCTGAAAGCGGCTCTCAGCGTCGCTGAAACGCTGGTTTATGAATGCGCTTTGGCAAGAAAAGAAGTGCCGCAAGCGCTGCTTACGGATTTAGGATTGGCCGCAAGCGATTGGCAATATGTCGGCGACCTCTCGGCTGGCCAGAAACGCCGCCTGACTTTGGCACGGTTGTTGCTTGACCCGCGCCCGCTCTGGTTGCTCGATGAACCGCTGACGGCGCTTGATGCAAGCGGTCGCAAACTGGTTGAGGATTTGGCCGAGGCGCATCTTGCGCGCGGCGGCATGATTATTGCAGCCAGCCATGAGGCGCTGGCTTTTGCCACGCAGGAATTGCGCTTGGGAGCGGACGCATGAGCTTATTTGCGACCCTATGCGCCGCCCATATGCGGCTGGCCTGGCGCGGCGGTCAGACGATTTTGGCGCTCAGCTTCCTGTTCATTGCGGTTACGCTTTTGCCTTTCGGTCTGGGCCCCGAATTGAAATTGCTGCGCGCTTTGGCGCCCGGTCTTTTATGGGTGGTGCTGGCCATCAGCCTGTTGACGACATTGGACAGGCTGTTTCAGGCCGATTTTGAAGACGGCACGCTCGACCGTTTGCGGCTTTTGCCTCTGTCTTTGGAAGCTGCGCTTTTGGCCAAATTATGCGGTCATTTTCTGGTGCTGGTCATGCCGCTTATCTTATCCGTGCCGCTGGCCGGGCTATTGTTGAATATTGAGGCGGCGCGTTTGCCGCTATTATTGGTCGCCATGCTCTGCGGCGCACCGGCTTTGGTGCTGCTGGGCGGCATAGGTGCGGCACTCGCTGTCAGCGTGCGACGCGGCGGCCTGTTGACGGTGCTTATCGCCATGCCGTTTTATGTGCCGGTGCTGATTTTCGGCGCTGCCGCCAGCCAAGCGGCACTGTCAAGCGGCACCGCCATACGGCCCTATTTGGGTATTTTGGCCGCGCTCAGCGCGGCTGCCTTATTGCTGGCCCCGTTTGCCATTGCCGCCGCCTTGCGCGCGGCGCAAGATTGAGATGTGAAATGACATGCTGAAAGCGCTTGAAAATATTTCGGCCCATTATGCCAATCCGACCCGCTTCATGGCGTTGGCGGCGAAATTGCATGCGCCGCTATGGGGGCTGGTCGCCTTGTGTCTGGCCTATGGGCTGTATCGCGTCGCTTATGTGCCCGATGATTATCAGCAAGGCGCGACGGTGAAAATCATGTTTGTCCATGTGCCGGCGGCGTGGATGGCGCTGTTCGGCTATAGCTTCATATTCTTTGCCTCAATCACCGCTTTGGTGTTCCGCCATCCGCTCGGCCATGTCGCGGCCCGCGCCGCTGCGCCGGTCGGTGCGGTGTTTACCCTGATTGCGCTGATTACCGGCAGCCTGTGGGGGCAGCCCATGTGGGGCACATGGTGGGTGTGGGATGCACGCCTCACCTCAGTTCTGGTATTGTTTTTCATCTATCTCGGCTATATCGCGTTGTGGCAGGCAATAGACGAGCCGACGCGCGCGGCGCGTGCGGCTTCCATATTGGCGATTGTCGGTTTTATCAATGTGCCGATTGTCAAATTTTCCGTCGATTGGTGGAACACGCTGCACCAGCCGGCCAGCGTCTCGCGCTTGGCGCGGCCTGCTTTGCACGCTGATTTCCTCTACCCGCTTTTGATTATGGGGGCAGGCTTTTTACTGTTGTTTTTGGCGCTCACCCTGACCCGCATGCAAATGGAAATTTTGCGGCAAAAATTGCGCCGTCGCTCATAAAGGAAGCCGCCCATGTATGACACTTATATTTACCTGAGTTACGCCGCGACTTTCGTGCCGCTGGCCGTGCTCATCGGCGTCAGTTTCAGACAATTGAGCGAGGCGCGCCGTTTGGCGCAGCTTCTGGCGGAAGCGGCTTAATGGCGAAGCTGGCGCGCTTTTTGCCGATTATTCTCGGCATTGGCTTTTTGGTGCTTTTCGCCATTGGCTTGACGCTGCCGCCGCCGCAGGAAATCGAAAGCGCCTATAAGGATAAGGCGCTGCCGATATTTTCCTTACCGCCGCTTTTTGATGAGGGCGAGGCATTGACCGCACAAAGCTTGCGAAGCGGCGAGCCGGTTTTGCTGAATATTTTTGCCAGCTGGTGCGCCCCGTGCCGGGCCGAACATGGCGTGTTGATGGATTTAAAAGCGCGCGGCGTGCCGATATATGCAATTAACTATAAAGACACGCGCGCTGCCGGACAGCGCTTTTTGAACCGGCTCGGCAATCCCTATCGTGCTATCGGTTTTGACAAAAGCGGGCACGCAGCGCTTGACTTGGGGGTTTATGGCGTGCCTGAAACCTTTGTCATTAATGGTGACGGCCATGTGCAAATGCGCCATGTCGGGCCGTTGAGTGCGCAAGATGTGCGCGCGAAGATTTTGCCCTATTTTACGGGCAGAAGTGAGGAAACAGATCATGCGCTTTCGCGATAAATCACGTCCCTATAAACAGGAAATGAATTTTTCCAAAATCGTGCCGCATGATGACAGTTTCGAGCGCGATGTCTGCGATACGTGCGGGCTGATTAATTACGTCAATCCGAAACTGGTGGCCGGTGTGGTTGCCATTTGGCACGAAGATGGCGAAGACAAAATCCTTATGTGCAAACGCGCCATTGAACCGCGCAAAGGGTTTTGGACCTTGCCCGCCGGGTTTATGGAACAGGGCGAGACAGTGGCTGAAGGGGCGGCGCGCGAAGCCAAAGAAGAAGCTTGCGCCGATATCGCAACCGACGCGCTTATCGGCGTTTATAATGTTGCGCGCATTGCTCAAGTGCAGATGTTTTATCGCGGGCGTTTGCGGTCGCCTGAAATTGCCGCCGGGCCGGAAAGCGAAGAAGTCGCCTTGATGTCATGGGATGATATTCCCTGGGACGAGCTGGCTTTTCCGGCCGTTTATTATGCTTTGCAGCATTGGCACGCGACCAAAGACCAGCTGGCCTTCGCGCCGTTTTCCGAGCCGGAAAATTGGGCCGATACGCCGGGCTTTGAAGCACTTCGGGCGCGCTATCAACAAGTTGATGAATAGGGCGACAAAAAAGCCGTTTAAACGCATGGGTCAAACGCCATGAATGATAAGATGACCACCGCGTTTAAAGCGCAGCAGCAAGCTTGCGAGATGTTGGGATCACCTTTGACGCGCGATGTGGTTGGCTTTTGCGCCGATGATTTTGCCGCCAATGGCGTGATTGCCGATTTGGTGCGCGGCTGGCAGGGCGACCCGCTCAATGATAATGTGCCGTTAAGGCTCGCCGGTTTTGCCCATTATGCCGCTTTGCAAGGCGATGAAAATCTGGCGCGCTTTTATGAAAGCTGCGGCGGCGCTTATGCGGAAAGCGACCAAGCCGCTTTATCGGGCGCGCTGGACGACATATTCCGCCGCGAAGAAAAAACCGCAAGGCGGTTTTTGCGCAGCGCCCCGCAAACCAATGAGACAGGCCGCGCCGCCATGTTGTTTTTGGGGTTTTCCGAAATTACCAAACGGCTCGGCTTGCCTTTGCGCTTGCGCGAAATCGGGGCGAGTGCCGGGCTCAATTTATTCTTCGATAAATTTCATTATCGTCTCGCCACGGATAGGGGCGATGAGAGATGGGGGCCGCCAGACAGCCCGCTTTCCCTCGCCGCGCAATGGCGCGGCACGCCGCCGGCTTTGGCCGATGAAATTGAAATTGCCTCGCGGCGCGGGTGCGATTTGTTTCCGGTCAATATTGCCGATGCAAATGAACGCATGAAATTGCAAAGCTGGGTTTGGGGCGATATGCCCGACCGCCGCGCGCGGCTATTGGCGGCGCTTGAAATTGCCGATATAGCGCCGCCTGAGATTGACCGCGCCGATGCCGCCGCTTGGGTGGCGGCGCAAATTATGGCGCGGCCAAGCGGCCAAGCGACCGTGCTTTATCATTCCATTGTTTGGCCCTATCTCAGCGTGTCGCAGCGTTTCGCCATTGAAAGCGCCTTTGCGCAAGCGGCGGAAGAGGTGCGCCCCGACGCGCCTTTGGTCTGGCTGAAAATGGATGGTCGCGAATTGGGCACGATTGCGCAACTTTCCTATCGCATATGGAGCGGAGAGAACGGCCCTGAAGGCGAAGAAGTGATACTCGGCCCGTGCCATCCGCATGGGGTGGATTTGGATATTACCGCCGCGTTTTAATCTTTTTGCATTTCATCCAGTGCGCCATGGCGTTTCAAAAGCGGCATTTGCGCCGCCATGAAGATAAAAGTCAGTGGCAAAATGCCAAAAACTTTGAAATTGACCCAAATATCGGTTGAAAAGCTGCGCCAGATAAATTCATTCAATAGGGCGAGGCATATAAAGAAATAAATCCAACGCCGCGTCAAAATCAGCCAACCGGCCGGCTGCATTTTCAACGTTTCGCCCATCAGCATTTGAAGATAGCTCTGCCCGCGCAACAGTCCGAAGCCGAGAATAACGGCGAACAGCAGATAGACCAAGCTCGGTTTGATCTTGATGAAAGTCTCATCTTGTAAAAACAAGGTCAGCCCGCCAAACACAAAGACAAAACCGGCCGAAGCCAAAGTCATATTATTGGGCTTGGCCCCGCGCCCATAAGTGACGATGAGCGAAACCGCCAACGCCGCCATAAAGCCGGCCGTTGCAATCAGCAGGCTTTCGCTTTCCGGACGTCCCAGCCATTCCGCGCCGCGCCCGTTCAATAGGAAAAATACCAAAAGCGGCCCGAAATCTTCGAGAAATTTCGCCATTTCTATGCTTCCTCTTCCAGCCCGACCAATGCGCGGGCAAAATTATCGGCGTCAAAGCTTTGCAAATCATCGGCCTGTTCGCCGACGCCGATAAAATAAATCGGCAAAGCCAGTTTTTGCGCAATGGCAACCAGCCCGCCGCCGCGCGCCGTGCCGTCCAGCTTGGTCATAATCAGACCGGAGGTTTCGGCTGCGTCCAAGAACGCCTCGGCTTGGGCGATGGCATTTTGCCCGGTTGTCGCATCAAGCACCAACAGGCTTTCATGCGGTGCCGTCTCATCGAGCTTTTTGACGACGCGAATGATTTTGCCAAGCTCGGCCATCAGATTGTCATTGGATTGCAAGCGTCCCGCCGTATCAATCATCAATATGTCAATCTTGTCAGCACGTGCTTTTTCGAGCGCCTGAAAGGCCAGCCCGGCCGCATCGGCTCCGGGCGCGCCGCTGACCACAGGCACATTGGTGCGTGCGCCCCAGACCTCCAATTGCTCGGCGGCGGCAGCGCGAAACGTGTCGCAGGCCGCCAGCATGACGCTTTTGCCTTCGGCTTGAAATTTTTTGGCGAGCTTGCCAATGGTGGTGGTCTTGCCCGCGCCATTGACGCCGGCCAGTAAAATCACGCTTGGTGCGTTGGCGGGCACGGCAAAGGGCTTTTCAACCGGCTGCAAAAGCGCGCCAATCTCTTGCGCCAAAGCGGCGCGCAAAGCGGCATCATCAAGCTCGGCTAAATCGCGCCGCGCGCGCAAGTTTTCCGTAATGGCAGCGGCGGTGGTGACACCCAAATCGGCCATAATCAGCGCGTCTTCCAACTCCCCCAATGTTTCGGGCGATAATTTTTTGCCGCCCATCAGCCCCGACAGGCTGCTGCCCAGAGCGTCCGATGAGCGCGACAGGCCCGATTTCAAACGCGACCACAGGCTCATAATGTTTCCCCGATCAGCATCAGCCCGTCATCGCCGTTAATTTTCACATCGACCAGCGCGCCGCTTTCATATTTTGCGTCAAGCCGAATGCGGGCGAAATTTTCAGCCCGTCCTTCGCCCGGTTTTTCGACCAGCACGCGGGCCGTTTGCCCGTGCTGGCGCGCCAGCCAATTTCTGAATTGGCTCTGCGCGGTTTCGCGCAAATTGGCGGCGCGTTGTTTTATCAATCCGCCGTCAAGCTGCGGCATGCGCGCCGCCGGTGTATTGGGGCGCGGGGAAAACGGAAACACATGCACAAAGCTCAAATCGCAATCACCAATCAGGCGGCGTGAGTTTTCAAACATGGCATCGGTCTCGGTCGGAAAACCGGCAATCAGATCGGCACCAAAGGCAATATCGGGTCGCGCGGTTTTCAATTTCTCGCAAAACGTCAGCGCGTCGGCGCGGCTGTGGCGGCGCTTCATGCGTTTCAAAATCATATCGTCACCGGCTTGTAGCGATAAATGTAAATGCGGCATCAGGCGCGGTTCGTGAATGACCATATCGAGCAGCGCCTGGTCAATCTCTACCGCATCAATGGAAGACAGCCGCAGGCGCGGCAGTTCGGGCACGCTGTTCAAAATGGCGCGCACCAAAAGCCCAAGCCCCGATTGGCCGGCTGTTCCAATGCCTATATCGGGCCCGTATGAGGTAATGTCGACACCTGTCAGAACAATTTCTTGGTGACCGGCCTCAACCAAATCAGCGCACCGGCGCACAACTTCATCGACCGGGACGGAGCGCGAATTGCCGCGCCCATAGGGAATAATGCAGAAAGTGCAGCGATGGTCGCAACCGGTTTGCACCTGCACGAAAGCGCGCGCGCGCGTGCTTTGCGCCGCCTTCGGCAGCGGGCTGGCGACGGTTTTTTGCATAATATCGCTAACCGCCGTGTCACTATTGCGATAGCTGGCCGCTTGCAATTTTTCTTCATTGCCCAAAACGCGGTCAACTTCCGGCATGGCGGTGAAGCTTTCAGTATCGGTTTGTGCCGCGCATCCGGTGACGATTACGGTTTGGCCGGCTCGCTTGGCTTTCCGCGCCGCTTGCCGCGCCTGCCGCAAAGCCTCTTGGGTTACCGCGCAGCCATTAATGATGGTGGTTTTTTCAAGCCCTGCCGTTTTCGCCAAAGCTTCAACGCTGTCGCCTTCCAGCGCGTTCAATCGGCAGCCGAAATTTTCAACGCGCAAGGTCATAAAGTCGCTTCCCCATCAAACTCAAAAGCGACAGGGCCGTGCATCAAAACATGGCTTTCGGGCCGGTAATCAATGATCAGCACATCCGTGTCATTATCGTCTTGGTTGAAAGGCGGGCGCACGGTCACGTCACCGGCGGCGCACAGTTCTTGGGTAACGGCAGCGACTGCGCTGGCGCACGCACCCGTTCCGCAGGCTTTGGTCAGGCCGACGCCGCGTTCCCACGTATCCAAACGCAAAATATTGTCGCCTTGCAGGCTGGCAAAATTAATATTGGCATTGTCGGGAAAGGCTTTGTGACGTTCCAGTTGAAAGCCATATTGCGCCGCCAGACCGGCCGTGCCGGTTTCGACAAAAATTACCGCATGCGGATTGCCGATATTGACCGGCAGGGCGGCGGGCAAATCTTTATGCAAGTTTATCGGTGCGCCGATTTGCGGCAGCGGCATAGCCACTTGCGCGCGCGCATTGGCGTCGGCCAGTGTCGCCGCGCAGGCCAGCGTGCCGCCCAAAGTGTCAATCTCCATCGTCGCCAAACCGCTTCGTGCCAAATAAGCCGCCACGGCGCGCGTGCCATTGCCGCAGGCTTCAACTTCACCACCATCGGCATTGAAAATCTGCATGAAAACATCGCCCGCGCCGCGCGGTGGCTGAAGCACTAAAAGCTGGTCGCAGCCCTTGGTCTGCGCATTATTACGCGCCGCCAATGCGCGCACGTCATCGCCCGACAAGGAAAGCCCATTGTCGCGCGCGTCAATAATGACGAAATCATTGCCCAAGCCGTTCATTTTGCTAAAGGCGATGCTGCGTGTCTCACTCATGCTGCCTATATAGGCGGTTCAGCCGCGAAACACCATATTGCTGTGGTGGCAAATGCACGGCTTGACTTAGCCTCCCGTACCGCCTATTTTGCCGCCACTTCTTGAACAGAAGCGAAATTTGAAATGGTTTCAGCCCGTTTGGGGCGAAATCTCCACCCGTCAGCAAGCTTTGCCCGCGGGTGCAATTTTGGTTGAGAGCATGTTTGACACGCTGAGTGACAATCTGAGTTCGATTTTTGACCGCTTGACGCGGCGCGGTGCGCTGTCTGAAAAGCAGGTCGAAGAGGCGCTGGGCGAAATTCGCACGGCGCTGTTGGAAGCCGATGTTGCTTTGCCGGTGGTGCGCAGCTTTATCGACCAAGTGCGTCCTTTGGCAGTCGGTGCTGATGTCTTGAAATCGGTGACGCCGGGCCAGCAAGTCATCAAAATCGTCAATGATGCGCTCATAAACATGCTGGGCGCGGCGGCGCCGCTTTCTTTCGATGCCGTGCCGCCCGTGGTCATGATGATGGTCGGCCTGCAAGGCTCGGGTAAAACCACCTCGACCGGCAAAATTGCCAAATTCATCACTGACAATGAAAAGCGCAAAGTGCTGATGGCCTCGCTTGATACGCAACGTCCTGCCGCCATGCAGCAATTGGCGGTGTTGGGTGAACAAATTGACGTTGAAACCCTGCCTATTGTTGACGGCCAATCGCCGGTCGATATTGCCAAGCGCGCCGTGCAAGCGGGCAAGCTGGGCGGTTTTGACGTTGTGATGCTTGATACGGCCGGCCGCACCAATATTGATGAAGCGCTGATGGCGGAAATGGCGGCGATTGAACAAGCTGCTGCCCCGAAAGAAACCTTACTGGTCGCCGACAGCCTGACCGGCCAAGAAGCTGTGACCATTGCCGGCCAATTTGCCGCGCGGGTATCGCTGTCGGGCATTGTATTGACGCGCGCCGATGGTGACGGCCGCGGCGGTGCGGCCTTGTCCATGCGCTATGTCACCGGCGTGCCGATAAAATTCCTCGGCGTTGGTGAAGCGATTGACAGGCTGGAAATTTTCGACCCGCAACGCCTCGCCAATCGCATTCTCGGCATGGGTGATGTCGTCGGCCTGGTGGAAAAAGCCGCCGAGACCATGGATGCGGAAAAAGCCGAAAAAATCGCAGCCCGCATGAAAAAAGGCCAGTTCACGCTGGAGGATATGGCTGAACAATTAAAACAAATGCAAGCCATGGGCGGCATGAGCGGTGTGCTCGGCATGTTGCCCGGTATGAGTAAAATGAAAAAGCAATTGGCGGCGCTCAATATGGATGAGCGCGAATTGCTGCGCCAAGCCGCCATTGTGTCTTCCATGACGCGGGCCGAGCGCAACAATCCGAAACTCATGAATGCGTCGCGCAAACGCCGCGTTGCCGGTGGCTCGGGCACCAGCGTGCAGGATGTCAATAAAGTGCTGAAAATGCATCGGCAAATGGCCGATATGATGAAAAAAATGGGTAAGGGCGGGCTTGCAGGCATGGCCAATATGCTTGGCGGTCTCGGCGGTGGCATGACCGGCGGCATGGGTGGCGGCGGCCAAATGCCGGGCGCCATGCCGCAAATGCCGAAACTTGACCCGAATAATTTGCCCGATTTGAGCAAACTCGGTGGCGATGCGCCGCCCGATTTTTTGAAAGGTTTGGGTCTGCCCGATACTGGGCCGAAAAAGAAATAGACCCGATGAAATGCTGTTTGATGAAAGGAAATTGAAATGGCTCTGAAAATTCGTATGTCGCGTGGCGGCTCGAAAAAACGTCCCTTTTACCGCATTGTGGTGGCCGATAGTCGGATGCCGCGTGACGGTCGCTTTATCGAAAGGCTGGGCACATATAACCCGCTTTTGCCAAAAGAAGGCGGCGAGCGCGTCAAATTGGATACTGACCGCGCCAAGCATTGGCTTGACCAGGGTGCCAAACCGTCTGACCGCGTGGCACGTTTTCTTGACGATGCCGGTCTGTGGAAGCGTGAAGCGCGCAATAATCCGCAAAAAGGCCAACCCGGCATAAAAGCGCAAGAGCGCTTGGAAGCGCAAAAAGAAGCTGAAGAAGCGGCCAAGCAGGCGGCTGAAGAGGCTGCTGCTGCTCCGGCAGAAGAAGAAGCGCCTGCCGAAGAGGCTGCTGCTGAGGAAGCACCCACCGAAGAAGCCCCTACTGAAGAGGCTGCTGCCGAGGAAGCCCCTGCCGAGGAAGCCCCTGCTGAGGAAGCACCTGCTGAAGAAGAAGCTGCCGAAGAAGCACCTGCCGAAGAAGCCCCTGCTGAGGAAGCCCCTGCTGAGGAAGCCCCTGCTGAAGAAGCTGCCGAAGAGGACGCTTCTGAGGAAGCAAAGGCCGAGTAAATGGCCGACCGGCCCGATATGGCACGCATGGATACGCCCGCCGGCTTTGTCTGTCTGTGCATTATCGGATCGGCGCATGGCGTGCGCGGTGCCGTGAAAGTCAAATGCTTTGCCGAAGACAGTGCTGCGCTCGCTGCTTATGGCCCGCTGGTAACGGACGATGGCCGCAGCTTTGCCGTGACCTCTGTTAAGCCCGATAAAATCGGCGCAAGGCTGACCCTGAAAGGGGTCAATGACCGCCATGCAGCTGAAGCTCTGCGCGGCACGGCTTTGTTTGTGGCGCGCGATAAATTGCCGATATTGGCCGATGAGGACGATTTTTATCATGCCGATTTGATCGGTCTTGCGGCCCATAATGGCGCAGATGAAAAAATCGGTTCGGTGCAGGGCGTGCATAATTTTGGTGCCGGTGATGTGCTTGAGATTGCCGACCAAGAAGGCAAAACCGCCTTTTTCTCCTTTACCAAAGCGGTGGTGCCGGAAATTGATTTGGCTGAGGGGCGCTTGACGCTGATCGCGCCGAAAGAAGATACGGCGCACGCTTTTGAGGCGGGGGAAGAATAAACCCATGCGTTTTGCCGCCCATATCATTACCGCCTATCCGCATATGTTTCCCGGGCCGCTGGGTGAAAGCCTGAGCGGCCGCGCCTTGGCCGACGGCTTGTGGCAGCTTCAAACCCATGATTTGCGCAATTTCGGCCACGGCAAGCACCAAAATATCGACGATACCCCGGCCGGCGGCGGTGCCGGCATGGTGCTGCGCGCCGATGTGGCGGCCGCCGCTTTGGACAGTGTCACCGCCATAGCTGATTTACCGGTGATTTTGCCAAGCCCGCGCGGCGTGCCGTTTTCACAAAAAATGGCGCAAGATTGGGCACAGACCGACGGGCTGATTTTCCTGTGCAATCGTTTTGAAGGGGTTGATGAACGCTTTATTGCGGCGCGACAGCCTCTCGAAGTCTCGCTCGGCGATTATGTGCTGGCCGGCGGCGAATTGGCCGCCATGGTCATGCTGGAGGCGGTGTTGCGGCTCGTGCCCGGCATTATGGGCAAAGCCGAAAGCGGCATGGATGAAAGCTTTTCCCTCGCCAATGACGGATTGTTGGAATATCCGCATTACACCCGCCCGCAAGAATGGGAAGGGCGCGCCATTCCCGATATTGTGACCGGCGGCGACCATGAAAAACTGGCCGCCTGGCGGCGCGCCGAGGCGGAGGCTTTGACGCAGAAAAGGCGACCCGATTTATGGGCAGAGCATCGCGCCAAATCGGAAGATGAGAAAAACTGAGAGGCAATGTTTTTTCCGTGTTTTTCTTTATTTTTTCCGTGCAAAAAAGGGTGACAAGCCCTTAAACCCGTGCTAAATCGCCCCAAACCGTGCCGCAAGGCGCGTTTTATCGTAAATCGCCAAGCGTTCCAATGGGCGCGGCGCCCGTAAAGGGGATAGGCAAATGAATTTGATTGATGAAATTAATGCTGAGCATATGGCCGAATTGTCGGCGGAAAAATCCGTGCCTGATTTTCAGCCCGGCGATACGGTAAAAGTAAACGTCAAAGTGATTGAAGGCACGCGCGAGCGTATTCAGGCTTTTGAAGGCGTATGCATTGGCCGCGCCGGTGGCGGTCTTAATGAAAACTTCACCGTGCGGAAAATTTCTTATGGCGAAGGTGTTGAGCGGGTGTTTCCGATTTACTCGCCTTTGGTCGACTCCATTGAATTGTTGCGCCGCGGTCGTGTGCGCCGCGCCAAGCTCTATTATTTGCGCGGCCTGACCGGCAAGGCGGCACGTATTGTTGAACGTCGCACCAAGTCGAACAAGATTGATACGGAATTGGTCACCGGACCTGCCGTATCCGAAGCGGTGGAAACGGCACAAGAGGAAGGCCAAGAAAGCGAAGCATAAGATTTCTCTTTCAAAGCCACCCCAAAGCCAGACATTTTAGGGGCCGGCATTACCTCGCCGCCTCAAAAATGAGAGGCAGAAAAGGCGAGACAATGAGCGGAACCACTCTCTACGATAAAATTTGGGATGCCCATATGGTGCAAGCGGATGGCGACGGCAATTCGCTGCTCTATATTGACCGCCATTTGGTGCATGAAGTGACCAGCCCGCAAGCTTTTGAAGGCCTGCGCATGGCCGGACGACGCCCGCGCGCGCCGCACAAGACTTTGGCCGTGGCCGATCACAATATTCCGACCAGCGACCGTTCGGGCGGTCTCGACGCGATTGACGATCCGGAAAGCAAGCTGCAAATCGAGACGCTGGAAAAAAACTGCGCCGAATTTGGCATTGATTATCTGCCGATGGATGATATCCGCCAGGGCATTGTCCATGTTGCCGGCCCCGAACAGGGCTTTACTTTGCCCGGCCTGACCATTGTGTGCGGCGACAGCCATACCTCAACCCATGGTGCCTTTGGTGCTTTGGCGCATGGCATTGGCACATCTGAGGTTGAGCATGTGCTGGCCACGCAGACGCTTATTCAATCAAAAGCCAAAAATTTTCGTATTAATGTGGTCGGCAATGCGCCGGCTCATGTCACGGCGAAAGATATTGCTTTGGCCATTATCGGTGAGATCGGCACGGCCGGCGGCACCGGCTATGTGCTGGAATATGCCGGCCCGGCGATTGAAGCGCTTTCCATGGAAGGGCGCATGACTTTGTGCAATATGTCCATTGAAGCGGGTGCGCGTGCCGGATTGGTGGCGCCGGATGAAAAAACTTTTGCTTTCTTAAAAGACCGCCCGCGCGCACCCAAAGGTGCGGATTGGGAAAAGGCGGCGGCCTATTGGCAGACGCTCACATCAGATGATGATGCGGTGTTTGACAAGGAAATCACCATTGATGCGGCCGCGCTACCGCCGCTGGTGACCTGGGGCACCAGCCCGCAAGATGTCATTGCCATTGACGGCCATGTGCCGAACCCGGCCACCATTGCTGATGAAGCGCGCCGCAAGGCGACCGAGCGCGCGCTTGATTATATGGGGTTAGAGGCCGGCACGCCAATGCAAGATGTGGCGATTGACCGTGTTTTTATCGGCTCATGCACCAATAGCCGCATTTAAGATTTGCGTGCCGCTGCCGCCATTGCCCGAACCGGCAAAGTCGCGGCCGGCGTCAATGCCATGGTGGTGCCGGGCTCAGGCCTCGTCAAACAACAAGCGGAAGCAGAAGGGCTCGATAAAGTCTTTATCGAGGCCGGATTTGATTGGCGCGAGCCGGGCTGCTCCATGTGTTTGGCGATGAATGCCGATAAGCTGGCTCCGGGCGAGCGCTGCGCGTCGACCTCCAACCGTAATTTTGAAGGCCGACAGGGGCGCGGTGGACGCACCCATTTGGTGTCGCCGGAAATGGCCGCTGCCGCCGCTTTGGCCGGTCATTTTGTCGATATTCGCGATTTGAAGGCGGAGGCGTAAATGGAAAAATTTGATAAATTGACCGGCATTGCCGCACCGCTCGACATTTTGAATGTCGATACGGATATGATTATCCCCAAACAGTTTTTGAAAACCATTCAACGCTCGGGGCTTGGCAAAAACCTGTTTGACGAAATGCGCTATACGCCCGATGGCGAGGAGATTGCCGATTTCGTGCTCAATCAAGCGGCCTATCGCGAGGCGCAAATTTTGGTGGCGGGCGATAATTTCGGCTGCGGCTCCAGCCGCGAGCATGCCCCTTGGGCGCTGTTGGATTTCGGCATTCGCTGCATTATTGCGCCGAGCTTTGCCGATATTTTTTACAATAATTGCTTCAAAAACGGCATTTTGCCGATTGTGCTGCCGCAAGAGGAAGTCGATAAGCTCATGGATGATGCCCAGCGCGGTGCCAATGCGACCATCAGCATTGATTTGGCCAACCAAACCATTCAAGGCCCGGATGGCGGCACGATTTCTTTTGAGGTCGATGCTTTCAGAAAACAATGCTTGATGGAAGGCTTGGATGATATCGGTCTGACTTTACAAAAAGCACAAGCCATTGACGCTTACGAAGAGACGCTTGACGCGCAGCCTTGGCGTTAGCCGTCGCTTTTGAAACGGAAAATATAATGGAAAAAATTCTCATACTGCCGGGCGACGGCATTGGTCCTGAAGTGATGGGCGAAGTGCGCCGCATTATTGACTGGTTCGGTGACAGGCGCGGCTTTCAAGTGACGCTCGATGAAGATTTGGTCGGCGGCTGCGCCTATGACGCGCATGGGCAGGCCATAACCGATGCCGCCATGCAAAAAGCCCATGACGCGGATGCGGTTTTGCTGGGCGCGGTCGGCGGCCCGCAATGGGATAATGTCGCCTATGAGGCGCGCCCCGAAGCAGGGCTGTTGCGCTTGCGCGCCGATTTGCAACTTTTTGCCAATTTGCGTCCTGCCATTTGTTTCCCCGCTTTGGCCGATGCCTCCAGCCTGAAACGCGAGCTGGTCGAGGGGCTGGATATTATGATTGTCCGCGAATTGACCGGTGGGGTCTATTTCGGCGAGCCGCGCGGCATTGAAGATTTGGGCAATGGCCAGAGACGCGGCGTCAATACGCAAGTTTATGAAACTTATGAGATTGAGCGCATTGCCCGTGTTGCCGGTGATTTGGCGGTGAAGCGCGGCAAAAAGCTGGCCTCGTCTGAAAAGCGCAATGTCATGGAAAGCGGCCTTTTGTGGCATGAAGAAGTGACGCGCGTGATTGGCGATGAGTTTCCCGAAATTGAATTGGAACATGTGCTGGCCGATAATTGCGCCATGCAATTAGTGCGCAATCCCAAGCAATATGATGTGCTGGTCACGGATAATTTATTTGGCGATATTCTCTCAGATATTGCCGCCATGTTGACCGGCTCATTGGGCATGTTGCCGTCTGCTTCTTTGGGCGCGCCTGATGGTGAAAGCGGCCGCGCCAAAGCGCTTTACGAGC
>CATDDF010000116.1 GCA_949498175.1 Alphaproteobacteria bacterium
AATGGCTTCCGGCGTATCAATATCGGCACCCGATGCGCCGGCCAGCCCTCCGGCGATAAACAGCGCGTCAATACCGGCCGCGCCAGCCCCCGGTATGTCGGTTTTCGGCCCGTCGCCAATCGCCAAAAGACGCGGGCTTTCAAGCCCCGTCATATCGCTCAGCATGGCGCGGGCGCGGGCATAGACCATGGGATAGGGCTTGCCGATCCAAACCACTTCGCCGCCGATATTTTCATAGGCCTCGGCAATCGCGCCGGCACAGTAGATCACCTTATCGCCAAATTGCACAATGCGGTCGGGATTGGGGCATAAGAGCGGTAAATTGCGCGCCTTTAAGCGCGCCAGCATATCGGCATAATCTTCCGGCGTTTCCGTCACATCGTCATAGGGTCCGGAAAACAAAATCGCATCGGCGGCGTCTTCATCGACAAATTCGACATCGAGACCGGCGATTAAATCAGCGTCTTTATCGGGTCCGATATGGCAAATTTTTTTGCCTTCTTGGCCCATATCTTGCATCAATGCCCGCACCGCATCGCCCGAGGTCAAAATATCGTCAAACCCGTCGCGGCTATTGCCGATAACGTCCAGCCGTTTGACGGCAGACGCGCCGGGGCGCGGCGCATTGGACAAGAGCAGCACTTTGCCGCCTTGTTGGCGATAATTCAGCAAGGCCGCGTCAACGCCTTCAAAGGGCCGTTTGCCATTATGTAATACGCCCCAAATATCGACAATCAGGGCATCATATTGGTCGGCTATCGCGGCAAGGCCGCCGAGCATATGCGGTAGGCTCATAAGCACTCCTTTACTGTGACGCGAAGCTGCCTGTTAAAGAGCTGTGCGTCAAGACTTGTTCGGCGGCTTATATTTCGCTAGTTTCCCTTCAGATTCTATGAGGGAGATATCCATGCAATTATTCGATCTATCGGGCAAAACCGCCATCATCACCGGCGCTTCGCGCGGCATTGGTGAAGCCATTGCCCGCCAAATGGCCGACCATGGCGCCAATGTCGTCATTTCAAGCCGCAAAGCGGCATCTTGTGACGAGGTCACAAATTCCATCAATGAAAAGCATCCGGGCCGCGCCCTCACCGTGCAATGCAATATCGGCAGCAAAGAGGATTTGCAAAATCTCGTCGATGAAAGCAAAGCGCATTTCGGGCAAGTCGATATTCTGGTCTGCAATGCGGCGGTCAATCCTTATTTCGGCCCGGCCATGGATTGCCCCGATGATGCGTTTGACAAAATCATGTCGTCAAATGTCAAATCCAATCACTGGCTGTGCAATATGGTGCTGCCCGATATGATTGAGCGCAAGGATGGCGCGATTGTCATTATTTCGTCGATTGGCGGGCTTAAAGGCTCAGGCGTTTTGGGCACTTATGCCATTTCGAAAGCGGCTGACTTCCAATTGGCACGCAATATTGCCGTCGAGCACGGCCATAACAATATTCGTGCCAATGCGATTGCGCCGGGTCTCATCAAGACCTATTTTGCACAAGCCTTGTGGGACAATCCCGATATTCTCGAGCAATCGACCGCAACAACGCCATTGAAGCGCATCGGCATGCCTGATGAGATTGCCGGCGCGGCGGTGTTTTTGGCCAGCGATGCGGGCAGCTTCATGACCGGCCAGCAAATGGTCATTGATGGTGGTCAAACCATCGCATAGGGGTTTGCCTAAGGCGATTGCATAAAGGCAATTTATGTCGATTGAACGCAATAAGTTAAATACAGTGTAAAAATTTATAAATTATTGTATTTATTGAGAATATCCCTATTGCCAGCGGGCGTGGCATGCGTGAAATAGGCAACGCACTCTTGGGTGCGCCAGTTTTACGCCTGTGGATTGTATGCGGTTATTCCCACCTACCGTATTGCAGTCCTCCGCCCGGGCTGCGAATTGGCGGCCGGTGGCGTTCGCGTCACCGGCCTTTTTCGTCGTTTTTTCGGATTTCATTGAAATTAAGCTTTTTTTCACCGCTTCTCTTGACAGGGCGGGGCCTTCTCCCTATCTCAACAGGGCAAATTGGCACTCCAATAGGAAGAGTGCCAGAACTCAATCAATGGGAGATTGACAGATGAAATTTCGTCCTTTGCATGACCGCGTATTGGTGCGTCGCGTCGATGAAGATACAAAAACCGCCGGTGGAATCATTATTCCTGACTCGGCGCAAGAAAAGCCCTCGCAAGGCGAAGTGGTGGCCGTGGGAAGCGGCACACAAGGCGATGGCGGTAAGGTTACGCCGCTGGATGTAAAGCCGAAAGACAAAGTCTTGTTCGGCAAATGGTCCGGCAATGAGGTGTCGATTGACGGCGAAGAGCTGTTGATCATGAAAGAAAGCGACATTTTGGGAATTATCGGCTAGCCCCGACCCCATATCCAATAGGAGATTGAGATGGCTAAAGAAGTAACTTTTGGCTCAGAAGCCCGCGATAAAATGCTGAAAGGCGTCGACATTTTGGCCGATGCCGTGAAAGTGACGCTGGGCCCGAAAGGCCGCAATGTTGTGCTCGATAAATCATTCGGCGCGCCGCGCACCACCAAAGACGGTGTATCGGTCGCCAAAGAAATCGAGCTGGAAGATAAGTTTGAAAATATGGGTGCGCAAATGGTCCGCGAAGTGGCCTCACGTACCAATGATGTCGCCGGTGACGGCACCACAACCGCGACCGTTCTGACACAAGCGATTGTGCGCGAAGGTCACAAAGCGGTTGCCGCCGGTATGAATCCGATGGATTTGAAACGCGGTATCGACCAAGCTGCCGCTGCGGCGCTGGCCGATATTGAAAAGCGTTCCAAAAAAGTGAAATCCAATGAAGAGATTTCACAAGTCGGCACAATCTCTGCCAATGGCGAAGCCGAAATCGGTGCGATGATTGCCGAAGCGATGGACAAGGTCGGCAATGAAGGCGTGATTACGGTGGAAGAAGCCAAAGGCTTGGACAGCGAGCTTGACGTTGTGGAAGGCATGCAGTTCGACCGCGGTTATTTGTCGCCTTATTTCATTACCAATGCCGATAAAATGACGGCTGAGTTGGAAGATCCGCTGATTTTGCTGCATGAAGCGAAATTGTCGAACCTGCAAAGCATGGTGCCGATTTTGGAAGCGGTGGTGCAAGCCTCGCGTCCGCTTTTGATTATTGCTGAAGATATTGAAGGCGAAGCGCTGGCCACCTTGGTGGTCAATAAGCTGCGCGGCGGTTTGAAAATTGCCGCCGTGAAAGCGCCGGGCTTTGGCGATCGTCGCAAAGCCATGTTGGAAGATATTGCCATTTTGACCGGCGGTCAGGTGGTGTCGGAAGACCTCGGTATCAAGTTGGAAAATGTGACCCTCGATATGCTGGGTACGGCCAAGCGCGTCAATATCACCAAAGATGACTCGGTGATTGTCGATGGTGCCGGTGCCAAAAAAGACATTGATGCGCGTGTGGCGCAAATTCGTACGCAAATCGAAAACACAACATCCGATTATGACCGCGAAAAGCTGCAAGAGCGTGTCGCGAAATTGGCCGGCGGTGTTGCCGTGTTGAAAGTCGGCGGTGCCACGGAAGTGGAAGTGAAAGAGCGTAAAGACCGCGTCGATGATGCGCTGAACGCAACGCGCGCTGCCGTTGAAGCCGGTATTGTGCCGGGCGGCGGCACGGCCTTGTTGCTGGCCACGCAAGCGGTAGAAAAAGTCACCAATGATAATGCCGATATCCAAGCCGGTATCAATATTATCCGCCGTGCTCTGGAAGCGCCGCTGCGTCAGATTGCGGAAAATGCCGGTGTTGAAGGCTCTATTGTTGTCGGCAAAGTGCTGGACGGTAAAGGCAAAACCGGTTTTGACGCGCAAAACGAAACCTATTGCGACCTCATCGCGGCGGGGATTGTTGACCCGGCCAAAGTGGTGACCACCGCATTGCGCGACGCCGCTTCGGTTGCCGGTCTTCTGATTACCACAGAAGCCATGGTTGCCGAGAAACCGGCGCCGGCCGGTGCCGCAGCACCTGCCATGCCCGATATGGGTGGCATGGGCGGTATGGGCGGCATGATGTAAGCCGTTTTCGCTTTTGAAAATTTTAAGGGCTGCCCTGCGGGGCGGCCCTTTTTTTGCCTTGAAAAAATGATAGATAAAACATTGGTAAAAACCGCATGCTTTTGCTAGTTTGCGCCCGCTCCTTGAGAGCAAAGAAAAACAAAAACAGGAAGACGCATTAAACTGCGTTCGCATTAACCGAAAAAAAACGCTTGCGCCCTAATGTGGCGTCAAATCGGTTGTGTTCCGTCAAGGAGGATAGATTGTATCCGCTGTTACTTTTACCGGCTGCTTTATTGGTCGGCACATTTTTACAAAGCGCGGTGGCGCAAGACGCGCCGCCCGTGCCCGATATTATGCCGCCTGCGGCTCAATTAAAGGCTGAAGACACGCCGCCGCCGCCAATTGCTGCGCCGCTGGAAAGCGTTGATATCACGCCACCGCATCTCATCGAATTGCAGCAAAAACTGCGCGACCATCCGGGCCAGCGCCGCGCCATGCGGGTTATGCCGTCAGCAGATAAAGCGCTCGGGCAATCAAAACCGCACCGACGCTCAGCATAATGCGCTGCGTCCAGCTGAAAAAAGTCGCATCTTGCATTTTGTCCAAGACCCGCTTGCCGAGCGTCGTGCCCACGACAGAGGCGATGATGGCGGCCAAAAGCAGCCACGATTCCGGCCAGTCTTGCTGACCGGCTGCGGCGGCAAGGCCGCCATAAAAAATTACTTTTGAAATATGACCCAATGCTTGCGCCACCGCTTTGGTGGCAACCACTTGATGACGGGTCAGTTGTACGCGTTGGAAAAACACATCAAGTATCGGCCCGCCGACACCGGCCAGTAAATTCGTTGTCACGACAATGGCACCGGCAAATATGCCAATCGGTTTTTTACTGACATCAAGCGCCAGATTCTTGGGCAGCGCCCAAGCAATATAGGGCAACAACCCCAATGCCAGCAGCACGGTGATGCGGTCGGGGGTAAAGGCGATAAAGACCAGTACAGCCATGGCCGCGACATTGCCGACAAACAGCGATGCGACAATCGACCAATCAATATCTTTGCGATTGAGCCAGGCGCGATAGCCGTTTGAGGTCAGTTGAATGAGCCCGTGCAACACCATGGCTGACGCAATGGGCAGAATGCTGGCCAAAATACCCATTAAGATAAGTCCGCCCAACATGCCGAAAATGGATGACAAAAATGCCGTCGCCAAAGTGGCGATGAGGATAGCTGCGGCGATGAGGATGCTCATGGTGCTAGGCGAGAGCGCCGCTCAAGCGTTCAAAGGCGCGGTTATTATCCGGCCCGAAAATGAATTTCGGCATATCGGCAATCACCGCAATGCCGCGTTGACCCAATGCGTCGCGCATATCAGCGAAGCGGTCGCGCGGCACCACCATGGTGCAGGCAAAGCCCGCATCATTGGCCACGGCATTGTGCATTAGCGCATCATCCATGGTGAGGAATTGCTCGGGTGGTGTCGGCGCGGTGAATTTCAATTCCATCATTCTCTCACCCGCTTGCATGGCTGAAATTTGTGCCAATATGCGTTTGGCGGCAGCGCGTGCGTCGGGCGACCATTCGGCTTTCAGCGCGGCGGCGAGATTGGCTTGGCTTTTTAAAATCACCCCGTCTTCGGGTATGCGTAAATCA
>CATDDF010000117.1 GCA_949498175.1 Alphaproteobacteria bacterium
ATGCGGGTTTGTATTCACTGTCCATTATCGGTGTTTTGGCCAGCGTCGTCGGCGCTTATTATTATTTGCGTATTGTCAAAATCATGTATCTCGACCCGCCTACCGATGAGGTTAATGAGCCTATGCCGCGCGAGCTTTCCATTCTGGCAGGCGTGATGACGGCTTTCACATTATTGTTCTTCATCTATCCGACGCCATTGGTTGAATTGGCCGATATGGCGAGCAGCGTGTTGGTGCAAAGCGATTTGTCACTGGCCGTAGACTAAATCGGTGACCGATTTACCCAAGGGCTATCAACTGCGTTACCTCACAGAGGTGGACAGCACCAATGAAGAAGCGCGCCGCATGGCGGCAGCGCATGAAACAATTCCAACATGGATTATTGCCGACCGCCAAACGGCAGGGCGCGGACGGCGCGGGCGTGCTTGGCAGTCGCCGGTCGGCAATTTGATGACAACGCTTTATCTACCGATTGGTTTTGATGCGGTGAAGGCGGGCCAATTGGCTTTTGTCGCCGGTTTGGCGTTGGAGCGCACGGTGAGCTCGCTTATCGGGTCGCACGCCACAGTCAGTTTAAAATGGCCCAATGATGTTTTGGTTGACGGCAAGAAGGCTTCCGGCATTTTGTTGGAGAGCGCCATGCGCGACAATAAAATCGATTGGGTGGCCATCGGTCTCGGCCTCAATTTGGCACATCACCCGGACGACACGCCTTATCCGGCAACCAGTTTGGCCGTCTATACGGATGCGCCGCCCGGCAATTTGGCGGCTTTGCAAATTCTTGCACAAGCTTTTGATGATGTGCTTCGGCAATGGCGTAATGGCGGTTTTGGGCCGGTTTTAAAAGCCTGGCGTGCTGTTGCGCATGGTCTGGGTGGGCCGATTGTCGCAAGACTGGAAAATGAGACTTTCGAGGGTATTTTCAAGGATATCGATGATAAAGGCGCGTTGCTGCTGCAGACGGAAACGGGCGATATCCAAACGATTGATGCGGGCGATGTATTTTTTCCGGACCGAGATTGAATGAGCGACACAGACAATAAAGAACTGGTTTTCCTGCCACTGGGCGGCACGGGCGAGATTGGCATGAATTGCAATCTCTATGGCTATGGTGCACGCGGCAAACGGCAGTGGATTATGGTCGATTTGGGTGTCACTTTTGCCCGTCACAATGACCCGGGCATTGATGTCATCACGCCGGATATCGGTTTTATCGAAAAGCAGAAAAACAATCTGCTCGGCTTGCTGCTAACGCATGGCCATGAAGACCATATCGGCGCGGTGGCGCATTTATGGCCACGCTTGAAATGCCCCATTTATGCAACGCCTTTCACGGCTGCTTTGGTGCGCGGCAAGCTTGCCGAGGCAGGGCTGTTGGAAGAAGTGCCATTGCATATTATTGAACCGGATGCCCATCTCGATATCGGCCCGTTTTCCATCGATTATATTTGCCTGACGCATTCCATCGCTGAGCCGAGTGCTTTGGCGATTGAGGTTGATGGCGGGCGCATTTTGCATACCGGCGATTGGAAGATTGACCCCGATCCGGTGATTGGCCGCCTGACGGAAATTGAGCGTCTTAAAAACCTGGGCGATGCCGGCATTGATGCAATTATTTGCGATAGCACCAATGTGCTGACCCCCGGTCGTTCCGGGTCCGAGGCCGATGTCGGCCGTATGTTGCAAGAAGTGGTCAATGAAAGCACGGGGCGCGTGGTCATTACGACTTTTGCCTCTAATGTGGCACGGCTGACAAGCATTGCTGAAGCAGCGGTCAAAAGCGGCCGCCATTTATGCTTGGCAGGGCGCGGTATGCACAAAATTTATCAAGCGGCGCGTGAAACGGGCTATTTGACACAATTTCCCGAATTGATTGATGAAAGCGACGCAGGTTATCTGCCGCCGGAAAAATTGTTGATTTGCTGCACGGGCAGTCAGGGCGAAAGCAATGCCGCTTTGGGGCGCATGGCCAATGGCCGTCACCCGCATTTAACATTGGAGGCCGGTGACCGCGTTATTTTCTCATCAAAAATGATACCGGGTAATGAGACGGAAATTCTGGCGTTGCAAAATCTCTTGGCGCAAATCGATGTCGAAATTATTTCGCCAAACGGTTCGGATATTCATGTCTCGGGCCATCCGTGCCGCGATGAGCTGACTGATATGTATCAATGGGCGCGCCCCCGTGCTGCCATTCCTGTGCATGGCGAGCATCGTCACTTGATTGCTCACGCCGCCTTGGCCAAGGAATTGGGCGTTGAAGAGCCGTGCCGCGTGCATAATGGCGATATTGTCCGCCTTGCGCCCGCCCCGACGGAGGTGATTGATGCCGTGCCCAGTGGGCGGCTTTACCTCGACGGCGCGATTATGACCGATGGCGCATCGGTGGCTTTGAAAGAGCGTCGCAAGCTTTCTTATAATGGCGCCGTTTTTGTTGCCATTCCGGTTGATGCAGGCAATCGCTTGGCGGGGCAGGTGGAAGTTGAGCTGGTCGGCTCGCCGGAAGATGACGGCATGGTGAAATTGACCGATTGGGCGCTTGATGCTGTCGAGCGCGCCATTCCGTCAAACGGTCGCCTGACACCGGAACGCGCAGAGCACGATATCAGCGTCGCCATAAGGCGGGAATTGTCGCGCCGTTGGGGTAAGAAGCCAATGGTCGTGGTAAGCTTTGTCAGCGTTTAGGAGGCAAGATGATTAAAATCGGTTTCATTTTCGGTTTGGCGATATACGGCATTATTTGGTTTTTGACCTTGTTTATGGTGTTGCCTTGGGGAGTTGTCTCGCAAGCCGAGCATGGTGAGGTGCAGCCCGGCTCCAGTGAAAGTGCGCCGGCGCGCCCGCTGATTTTGCAAAAGCTGGCAATCACCACGGGTTTGTCGGCGGTGTTTTATTTGCTGGTTTACTGGCTGCTGACCAGTGGTGCGCTGTCGAATATTGACTTGCCGCTTTTGCCTGATATTCCGGCGCGACAATAAAAAAAGCGGGACCGAAAACCGCAGTCATGGGTCCCGCTTTAAATGTGTTTCGGACAAGTCCGAAAGGTTCCTCCCAAAACCCGAGAACACAGCAGTTCTCATCCACGAAGAAAAATTAACGGCTATTCGCCCCTCTGTCACCCGTTTTTTACGTTTATGTGACATTTACTTGCGCCAATGTGAAGCCATGTTAAGAGTTATGTCTCTAAGGCATAGAACAAGGAAAGATTCATGCGTCTGTCGGAGTATTTTTTACCGACCTTGAAGGAAAACCCTAGCGAAGCGCAAATTGTCTCGCATCGTTTGATGTTGCGCGCCGGTATGGTGCGCCAAAGCGCAGCGGGGATTTATAGCTGGCTGCCGCTGGGTTTGCGCGTGTTGAAGAAAATCGAACAGATTGTGCGCGAAGAGCAAAACCGCGTCGGAGCGATTGAGGTGCTGATGCCAACACTGCAACCGGCAGAAATTTGGCGTGAATCCGGGCGTTATGATGATTACGGCAAGGAAATGCTGCATATTACCGACCGCCATGACCGCGATTTGCTCTATGGGCCGACCAATGAAGAGCTGATAACGCAGATCTTCCGCGATAATGTTAAAAGCTATCGCGACCTGCCGAAAAACCTTTATCACATTCAATGGAAGTTTCGCGATGAAATCCGCCCCCGCTTCGGCGTGATGCGCGGGCGTGAGTTTTTGATGAAAGACGGCTATAGCTTTGACATTGATGAAGCGGCGGCGCGGCGCGCCTATCAAAAAATGTTTGTTGCCTATTTACGCAGTTTCCGCCGCATGGGGCTGAAAGCCTTGCCGATGGCCGCCGATACCGGTCCGATTGGTGGCGATTTGAGCCATGAGTTCATTATCTTGGCAGAAACCGGTGAGTCTGAAGTGTTCTGCCATGCCGATATTCTCGACCTGCCGGTGCCGGAGGCCGATTATGACGGCAATCTAGATGCAGTGATTGACAGCTTCACGCAATTTTATGCGCGCACGGATGAGTTGCATGACGCCGATAAATTTGCGGTCGATGTGCCAAGCGACAAGCAAGTGACGGCGCGCGGCATCGAGGTCGGTCATATTTTCTATTTCGGCACCAAATATTCCGAACCGATGAAGGCTATGGTGGCCGGGCCGGACGGCAAGGATGTTGCCTTACATAGCGGTTCTTACGGCATTGGTGTGTCGCGTCTTGTCGGTGGCATTATTGAAGCCAGCCACGATGATGACGGCATTATCTGGCCCTGGCCGGTAGCGCCGTTTCATGTCGGGCTGGTCAATTTGAAAACCGGCCATGAAGGCTGCGATGCGCTGTGCGAAAAATTGAACGATGCGCTGACACAAAAAGGCCTCGACGTGCTTTATGATGATCGCGACGAACGCGCCGGCACAAAGTTTTCGGATATGGATTTGATAGGGTTACCATGGCAAGCGGTTATTGGCCCGCGCGGGGCAGAAAACGGTGAAGTTGAAGTGAAAAATCGTGCCACCGGTGAAAAGCAAGTTTTGGCCTTTGATGCCGCGGCGGCGGTCTTGTCGGCAGCGCCTGAAAAATAACGGAACGGGCATATGATGAGCAAAGCTTTCGGCTCTCTTGAATGGCATATTGCAGGGCGCTATCTGCGAACCAAGCGGCGTGAGAGCTTTATATCCATCATTGGCGCTATTTCCTTTCTCGGCATTATGCTGGGCGTGGCAACACTGATTGTCGTCATGGCAGTAATGACCGGTTTTCGCGCCGATTTGCTTGATCGTATTTTGGGCGTTAATGGTCATGCCACCATTCGCCCCTATGAAACGCGTTTCATTAACCGTGACGTATTGGCCGAACAATTGCAAAAAGTCGAGGGTGTGGTGCTGGCGACACCGCTGGTCGATGGACAAGCCATGCTGTCATCCGGAGATGCGGCGCGCGGGGTTTTGCTGCGCGGTCTGCCAGTTAAAAAATTGCAAGAATTGCCAAGCCTGAAAGATAATGTGATAGATGGCTCGCTGGCGGCGCTGGCCCAGCCAAAAACCATTGCCATAGGCGCACGGTTGGCCGAGCGCTACGGCTTTCAGCTCGGGCAAAAAATTTCGCTTATCTCCCCGCGTGGAACGGTAACACCTTTCGGCACGGCGCCGCGCTTGCGACAATTTAAATTGGTAGCGATTTTCCGCGTCGGTCTCTCGGAATATGATTTGAATTTCACCTTTGCTTCCATTGAGACGGCTTCAAGCTTTTTCGGCTTTGGCGAGCATCAGGGTGCGATTGATGTGCTGATTGACGATCCGGATTTGATAGATATGCGTACGCCGCAATTACGGGCTGCGGCGGGTGATGACACTTATCTGACGGATTGGAAGCAAAGCAATCGCACTTTGGCCGGTGCGTTGGAGGTTGAACGCAATGTCATGTTCATTATTTTGACGATGATTTTGCTGGTGGCGGCGCTGAATATCGTCTCCGGCCTCGTCATGCTGGTGCGCGATAAAGGGCGCGATATTGCGGTTTTGCGTTCAATGGGGGCAAGCCGTGGCATGGTGTTGCGGATCTTTTTCATCACCGGTGCCAGCATTGGCGTGGTCGGCACGCTGGCCGGCGTCGGGGCGGGTATTTTACTGAGTGCCTATATTGAGGAGATCCGCCAATTTCTCATATGGACGACGGGCGCCAATCTGTTTCCTGCCGAGATTTACTTTTTGGAACGCATGCCGTCGCGTATTTTGTTGAGAGATGTCATACAAATTGCGCTGATGGCCTTGACCCTATCTTTCCTTTCAACGCTTTATCCGGCATGGCGGGCTGCCTCGCAAGAACCGGTGGAGTTGCTGCGCAATGAGTGAGCATGTCGCCATTGAAAAAATTGAACGCCGATTTGTGCAGGGCACACGCGACTTGCATGTGCTGCGTGGGGCCAGCCTGTCTCTGGCGGCGGGTGAAGTTGTTGCGCTGGTCGGCCCGTCAGGATCCGGTAAGTCCAGCTTACTGCACATTGTCGGGCTGCTGGAAAAGCCCGATGCTGGCTCTATTTACCTGCGCGGTAAGCCGGTTGATACGGATAATGATGGCAGTCGAACCGAAGAGCGTTTGCAGCATATCGGCTTCGTTTACCAGTTTCACAATCTGTTGCCTGAATTTACTGCACAAGAAAACATTGCTTTGGCTGCTCGGTTGGCCGGGCAGGGGCGAATAGAGGCCATGCAGCATGCACTGGCAGCAATGGAGCGTTTGGGCTTGGCCGATAGGGCAACGCATTTACCGTCGCAATTATCCGGTGGTGAGCAGCAGCGCGTCGCCATTGCGCGCGCTTTGGCCAATCAACCCAGTCTTGTTTTGGCCGATGAGCCGACCGGCAGTCTTGATGGCGCAGCGGGCGAAAAGGTAGCCGATTTATTGCTCGATGAAGCCAAGACGCAAAACGCCGCGGTCTTGCTGGCCACGCATGATATGGAATTGGCGGCGCGCGCTGACCGTATCGTGCGTCTGCGCGACGGCATTATCCATTCTGATTGATTAACTATTGTTTCAATGTGGTTTTTTATTTGTTGACAAAAGAACAAAACAAGAACATATTATCACCTTAGGAGATAAGGCCATGAAAAACATTCTTGAAGATATTGCCGCTATTTGCACTTTGCTGGGCATGGGCACCGCCATCATCATGTGGGGCTCAATCGGGCAGGCGCTGGCCGGTTAAGCAATTTAGGTTTATCCCCCTCAAAATGGGGCTGCTTGGCTGACAGGCCGCGCTGCCGCGCTAAACTGGAAATCAGTTGAATGATTCCGGTTATGCGTAAATGTCAGAAGCAGAAACAATAAACTCCGAGACCCGTCTGATGCGGCCGAAATTCGTTCATTTACGCACCCATAGCGCATATTCTTTGCTGGAAGGGGCTTTACCGGTCAAAACCTTGACCCAGACGGCGCTGGCCTCTTCTATGCCGGCGCTGGCGGTAACCGATCGAAATAATCTGTTCGGCGCATTGGAATTTGCTGAAACCGCCGCTGGTTTGGGTGTGCAGCCGATTATTGGCGCGACCCTCAACATTCGCGATGGTGAAATGCAAGGCGATTTGGTTTTTCTGGTCAAAAATGAGACCGGCTACACCAATCTTATGGCGCTGATTAGCGCAGCCCATTTGGATAGCGAAGGCAAGCAAGGACCAGGGGTTGCTTTCGATGATATTACCGCTTCCGCCGAGGGGTTGATTTGTCTGACCGGAGGCCCGGACGGGTTGATAAATCAGCTATTGGAAAGCAAACAAATTGACGTATCAAAAAATAAATTATCGATATTAAACAATGTTTTCGTGGATAATCTTTACATAGAACTTCAACGATACGGTGATGCGTCCGAAGATGAAATTGAAGAGCAATTGGTTGATTTTGCCTATGCGATGGAATTGCCTTTGGTGGCGACCAATCAGGCCTATTTTGCTTCGGCAGACGACTATCGTGCCCATGATGCGCTGATATGCATTGCGGAAGGGCGGTATCTGAATGAAGAAGACAGAAGACGCCTCACGCCTGAACATCGCTTGAAATCGGCGGAAGAAATGTGCGCGCTGTTTGCCGATTTGCCGGAAGCACTGGAAAACACGGTTGAAATCGCGCAACGCTGTGCTTTTCGACCGACCGAACATGAGCCGATTTTGCCCGCTTTCTCAAAAGACGATGAATTGGCCGAATTGACGCGACAGGCGCAAGAGGGGCTGACGGCACGCTTGCAGCAAGTGGAGGCGGCGGCCGACGAGGAAGCTTATCGCGATCGCCTCGCATTTGAGCTGAAAGTCATCGCCGATATGGGTTTTCCCGGCTATTTCCTGATTGTTGCCGATTTCATCAAATGGGCCAAAAGCAATAATATCGCGGTCGGACCCGGTCGCGGTTCAGGCGCCGGTTCCGTTGTCGCCTGGGCGTTGACCATCACCGATTTGGACCCGTTGCGCTTCAATCTTCTTTTTGAACGTTTTCTGAATCCGGAGCGGGTTTCTATGCCTGACTTTGATATTGATTTCTGCCAGTCGCGGCGCGATGAGGTGATTGCCTATGTGCAGCAGAAATACGGCCGCGATCAGGTCGCCCAAATCATCACTTTCGGTAAATTGCAAGCGCGCGCCGTGCTGCGCGATGTCGGTCGCGTATTGCAAATGCCCTATGGGCAGGTTGACCGCCTGTGTAAAATGGTACCCAACAATCCAGCCAATCCGGTCACTTTGGCTGAAGCCATTGACGGTGAGCCGCGCTTGCAGGCAGAGCGTGACAGCGATCCGCAAGTGGCCGAGCTGATTGAAATCAGTCTGAAACTGGAAGGGCTTTATCGTCATGCATCAACCCATGCGGCCGGAGTGGTGATTGGTGATCGGCCCTTGCAGCAGCTTGTGCCGCTTTACCGCGACCCGAAATCTGATATGCCGGTGACGCAATTCAATATGAAATGGGTTGAAAAAGCGGGACTGGTGAAGTTTGACTTTCTTGGCCTGAAAACCCTGACCGTTTTGGAAAAAGCGGTTGAATTGCTTGCCGAAACCGGTGTCACCGTCGATATCAATAATCTGTCACTTGATGACACGGCCACTTATGAGCTGATGGGGCGCGGTGACACGGTTGGCGTATTTCAGCTGGAAAGCGCCGGTATGCGCGACGTGCTGCGCAAAATGAAACCCGATAAGTTTGAAGATATTATCGCGCTGGTGGCGCTCTATCGCCCGGGCCCAATGGATAATATTCCGCTCTATATAGCCCGTAAAAAGGGCGAGGAGGAGCTTGATTATCTCTATGACACGCTGCAACCGATTTTGCAGGAAACCTATGGCGTGATGATTTATCAGGAACAGGTGATGCAAATTGCGCAAACCCTGTCGAGTTATTCGCTCGGCGAGGCCGATTTGTTGCGCCGCGCTATGGGTAAAAAGATTAAGGAAGAAATGGCGGCGCAAAAGGCACGCTTTGTCGATGGTGCGGTGGAAAACGGCGTGCCGAAAAACAAGGCGGCAGAGATTTTCGACCAAGTCGACAGCTTTGCCGGCTATGGCTTCAACAAAAGCCACGCCGCCGCCTATGCTCTGATTGCCTATCAAACGGCTTGGCTGAAGGCCAATCATCCCGTTGCTTTCTATGCCGCCTCCATGTCGCTGGATTTTGAGCGCACCGAAAAGCTCAATATCTTCAAGCAGGATGCGGCCAAGCACGACATTGCCGTGCGCATTCCCGATGTCAATCGTTCTGAGGCCTGGTTTGCGATTGACGGCAATGAGGTATTTTATGCGCTGTCAGCCATTCGTAATGTCGGCAGCCAAGCCATGCAATCTTTGGTCGATGAGCGCAAAGCCAATGGTCCGTTTAAAGATGTTTTTGATTTCGCGCGCCGCACGGCCGGTATCGGCCTCAATAAAAGATTGCTCGAGCATCTCATCGCCGCCGGTGCGCTGGACAGTCTGGAGCCTGACCGCGCCAAGCTGATGGGCGGCATAGAGATATTGCTCGGCGAAGCCAGCATCACGCAGGCCGAAAAAGAAACGCAGCAAGAAAACCTGTTTGGCGAGGCCGATGTGAACGAGAGCACCACATTGCCGCCGCCGCTTGTGCCGTGGTCAACCATGGACCGCCTGTCGCATGAGTTTAACGCCATTGGCTTCTTTCTCTCCGGTCACCCGCTTGATGATTATAAGTCGCTGCTCCAAAGGGCACGTGTCGCCTCTTTTGAGGATTTGGAAAGTCGCGTCGAGAAAGAGGTCTTGGTCGCCGGTGCGGTGATTAAGGTCGATGAGCGCAAATCGAAAAAGGGCAATCCGTTTGCTTTCATCACCCTGTCAGATGCCACCGGCCAATTTGAAATGACTGCCTTTTCGGAAGTGCTGAATGGCTCGCGCGAGATATTGCAGGTCGGCGCTTTGGTGGTTGCTTCGGTAACGATTAACCGTGAAGACGGTGATTTGCGTCTTTTGGTGGAAAGCCTGCGGCCGGTTGATGATGTCGTTGCCAATACGGAGGCGGGCTTAAGGATATTTCTTGAAAAACCGGAAGCGTGTGCCGGTTTGCGTGGGCGGCTTGATGATGTTGAACAACCCAAGCATAAAAGAGGCGGCGAAGTGTCTTTGGTCATTATGACACCGGAGCGCGAGGTGGAGATGCGTTTGCCGAACAAATATGCCATTAACCCGCGCGTTGCCGGTGCTATTAAAGCAGTGCCGGGGGTTCTTCACGTCGAAGAAGTTTAATTAAAATCACCATTATTTTGCTTGCGAGACGCGCCTGAATTGCCTATACCACGCGCATTACTCACGCAGGGACAGCCCAATTGCCGGGCGACTTTCGTGTCGAACATGAGGTTCGATGATAACCCTGCGGCGGATTAACGAGAGAAAGGAAGGCAACGCAATGGCTGCACTGCCCGATTACAATATGCGTCAACTGCTGGAAGCAGGGGTCCATTTTGGCCACCAAACCCATCGTTGGAACCCTAAAATGGCGCCGTTTATTTTCGGCGATCGCAACGGTATTCACATTATGGACTTGTCGAAAACCGTGCCGATGCTGCATCAGGCGCTGGTCGCCGTAAAAGATGTTGTCGCCTCCGGCGGTCGCGTGCTTTTTGTTGGCACGAAACGACAAGCCAGTGAACCGATTGCCCGTCATGCCGGTCAATGCGCGCAATATTTCATGAATTCACGCTGGCTCGGCGGCACGCTGACCAATTGGCAGACCATTTCCAATTCCATCAAGCGTCTGCGCGAGTTGGAAGAAATGCTGGGCGGCGACGGTGCCGGCGGCCTCACCAAAAAAGAAATTCTTAATCTGACGCGCGAGCGTGACAAGCTTGAGCTTGCGCTGGGCGGCATTAAAGAAATGGGCGGCGTGCCTGAACTGATGTTCGTTGTAGATACCAATAAAGAGGCCATTGCCATTGCCGAAGCAAAAACGCTCGGCATTCCGGTGGTCGCTATTGTCGACAGTAATTGCGACCCTGACAGCATTGATTATCCGATTCCGGGCAATGATGACGCGGCGCGCGCCATTGAATTATATTGTGGTCTGGTTTCAAAAGCGGTGATTGCCGGTATTGAAGAAAGCAGCTCATCCGCAGGTATCGATTTGGGCGCCGCAGAAGAGCCGGTGGCCGAACCGGCATTGGAAGAAGCGCCTGCTGAAGAAGCGCCTGCCGCTGAGGAAGCATCTGTTGAAGAAACGCCTGCTGAAGAGGTGGCAGAAGAGCCTGCCGCTGAGGAAGCACCTGCCGGGGAAGTGGCTGAGGAAGCTGCTGAAGACGAAAAAGCCGATAGCTAAGTTGCGGCGCATTTAATTGGAGATCTCCCATGAGTGAAATTACGGCATCAATGGTAAAAGAGCTGCGCGAAACATCGGGCGCAGGCATGATGGATTGCAAAGCCGCCTTGCAAGAATGCGATGGCGATATGGCAGCTGCCGTTGACTGGCTGCGCACAAAAGGCTTGGCCAAAGCGGCAAAAAAAGCCGGTCGTGTCGCGGCTGACGGCCTCGTCGGCGTGGCTTCTGAAGGCACGGCAGGCGCGGTGGTCGAGGTTAATTCCGAAACCGATTTCGTTGCCCGCAATGAAACATTCCAATCCATGGTCGGGGATATTGCAACTGTTGCGCTTGGCACAGAAAGCCATGACGGATTGTTGGCAGCCGACTATCCGGGTGCCGGTAAGTCGGTTGAAGCGCACGTCACTGAAATGGTCGGCACGATTGGTGAAAACATGACGGTACGCCGCTCTGAAAAGCTGAGCGTCGAAAACGGTGTTGTGGCCAGCTATATTCACAATCAAGTTGTCGATGGGCTTGGTAAAATCGGTGTTCTGGTGGCGTTGGCGTCAACCGGTGACACGGCCAAGCTGGAAGCTTTGGGACGTCAGCTTGCCATGCATGTGGCGGCGACCAATCCGCTGGCTGCAACGATTGACGACCTCGACCCTGCCGAGACGGAGCGCGAGCGTGCCGTTTTGGTGGCCGAGGCCAAAGAAAGCGGCAAGCCGGACGAAATCATCGAGAAAATGGTCGAAGGCCGATTGCGCAAATTCTATGAAGAAGTTGTGCTGACCAGCCAGACTTTCGTGATTGACGGCGAAACCCGTATTGAGAAATTACTGCAAAACGCTGCCGGTGATGTCGGCGGCGAGGTTGCGCTGAAAGGCTTTGTGCGCTTTGAATTGGGTGCCGGTGTCGATAAGGGCGAAGAAGCCGATTTCGCAGCCGAAGTCGCTGCAGCGGTTAGCGGCAGCTAGGCGTAGCGACGGAAAACGGAATCGCGCCATAGTTGCTTCATCAAGAGAGAGGGTAGCATGGCGGAAAAAATGCTTTTCAAACGGGTTCTTCTGAAAGTCTCCGGAGAAGCCCTGATGGGCGACGGACAATATGGCATTGACGTCGCCACGGTTGACCGTATTGCCGATGAAGTGAAGCAGGCTATTGCGCTGGGCGTCGAGGTCTGCATGGTCATTGGCGGTGGTAATATTTTTCGTGGGCTGGTCGGCGCGGCTGACGGCATGGACCGCTCATCGGCTGATTATATGGGCATGCTGGCCACGGTGATGAATGCGCTGGCCATGCAAAACGGGCTTGAGCGCATGGGCGTGCCGACCCGTGTTTTGTCGGCCATTCCGATGAGCACGGTCTGCGAGCCTTATATTCGCCGCCGCGCCACGCGGCATATGGAAAAAGGCCGCGTGGTTATTTTCGCCGCCGGCACCGGCAACCCATTCTTCACAACCGATACGGCGGCCGCTTTACGCGCAGCCGAAATGAGTTGCGATGCGCTGATGAAGGGCACAAATGTTGATGGTGTTTATTCCGCCGACCCGAAAAAAGATAAAGATGCGGAGCGCTATGAAAATCTGAGCTATATGGAAGTGTTGTCTAAAGACTTGAAGGTAATGGATGCGTCGGCGGTTTCTCTGTCGCGCGAAAACGGCATTCCGATTGTCGTTTTCTCAATTCAAAACTCCGGCGGTTTCGTTCAGGTCTTGCAAGGCGACGGCGCTTGCACCATTGTTCAGGACTAATCTGGATTAGAGGCAGATATGAGCATTGATATTGATGATATTGAACGGCGCATGGATGGCGCTTTGGCGTCTTTCAAAACCGATTTGGCGGGACTGCGCACCGGCCGCGCCAGTGCCGGATTGCTGGAACCGATTATGGTCGATGCTTACGGCCAGATGATGCCGATTTCTCAAGTCGGCACCGTGTCCGTGCCGGAGCCACGCTTGCTCACCGTGCAAGTGTGGGATAAGGGCCAAGTTGCGGCCACGGAGAAAGCCATTCGTGAGAGCAATTTGGGGCTGAACCCGATGACCGAAGGTCAGCTTATTCGTATTCCACTGCCTGAACTGAATGAGGAGCGCCGAGAAGAGCTTGTTAAAGTTGCAGGCGGTTATGCCGAGCAAGCACGCGTTGCCGTGCGCAATGTACGCCGCGACGGTATGGACCAAATCAAGAAAGCGGAAAAGGATAGCGATATTTCGCAAGATGACGCCAAGCTTTATTCTGATGAAGTGCAAGAGCTGACAGATAAATTCATCAATCAGATTGATGAAACGCTTGAGACGAAAGAGGGCGAAATTCGCCAGGTTTGATTGATGGACACAAAAGACACAAGCAAACTGCCGACCCATATTGCCATTATTATGGATGGCAATGGGCGTTGGGCGCAGGCGCGTGGGCAAGAACGCCGCGAAGGTCATCGCGCCGGTGTCGAGGCGCTGCGCCGAATTGTTAAAGACAGCAGCGATTTGGGTGTTCATCATTTGACCGTGTTTTCGTTTTCAACCGAAAATTGGGGGCGTCCGCGCAATGAAGTGAGTTTCCTGATGTCGCTTTTGGAGCGATATATTGAAAGCGATTTGGCCGATCTGCATGCTGAGGGTGTGCGCGTGCGGATTATCGGGCGGCGCAACGGCCTGTCTGACAAGATATGCCGCTTGATTGACCGCGCCGAAAGTCTGACGGCCAATAATGGTAGGCTTTATCTGCAAATTGCCTTTAATTATGGCGGTCGCGAAGAACTGGCCGATGCGGCTGCTCGCTTGGCACGTCGCGCTGCCAATGGCACGCTTGACCCCGAGTCAATTAATGGTGATGTGCTGGGGGCAGAATTATTGACCGCGGGCATGCCTAATCCGGATTTAATCATTCGCACCAGCGGGGAGTCGCGGCTCAGTAATTTCATGCTGTGGCAGGGCGCATATGCGGAACTTTATTTTACCGATGTTTTATGGCCAGATTTCACGCGCGACGATTTGCTGGCGGCATTGGCCCATTATGCTGAGTGCGAGCGACGTTTCGGGCGCATAACCGCATCCGGCGACACCGACTGATAAGCAGGCGGGGGGCATGGCAGAAAATCAAGCAAAATTTGAAGGCTTGCTGCAGCGCGTGCGCTCGGCTCTCATCTTGCTACCTTTCGTCATCGCACCCGTGATTTTCGGCGGCTGGTCTTTTACTTTATTATTGGCCATTGTCGGATTTTTGATGGCCCGCGAATGGAGCAATCTCCTTGCCGCTTCATCGCGCAATGGGGTGGTGCTTGGCGTGGCATCGGTGTTGATTTTGGGTTTCGGCTTGTGGGTCGGGTCAATAGATGCGCTCGGCTTGCTGGTCGTCGCATCGCTGGCCGTCGCAGCCTATTGTTTGGCATTTGGTAAGCGCTTATCGCCATTTGTCGGTGGGCTTTATTATGTTGCCTTGCCACTCTTGGCGGCGCAGTTTTTGCGCCTCGACCCGCTCGGCATGTTTGTCATTGGCTATATCCTGCTTTCGGTGTGGGCCGTCGATATTTTCGCTATGTTCTCGGGCAAGCTTATCGGGGGGCCGAAATTGGCGCCGGTCATTTCTCCCAAAAAGACTTGGGCCGGATTGATCGGCGGGATGGTCGGGGCGGTGCTTGCCGGCATTCTATCCTTTTTGACGGTTGTCGGTTTCGGTTTTGGCGACATGCAGTTCTCGGCGATAATGATTGTGGCGCCGCTTTTGGCGATTTGCGCGCAGGGCGCTGATTTATTCGAATCGGCCATCAAACGCCGCTATGACGTAAAGGATTCCGGCGCAATTATTCCCGGCCATGGCGGCTTGCTCGACCGCGTTGATGGTCTCATCGGCGTTTTGATTGTTGCCCTTGCCATTGTTTTGTGGCGCGGAGGTGCTTCATCCGCGGCGCTTTGGGTCTGGTAATCATGCGAAAAATATCTCTTTTCGGCGCGACCGGCACGATAGGTGACAATACGCTCGACCTGATTGCGCGCCATGAAGACAAGTTTTCCTTATTTGCTGCCAGTGCCGGCGGTAATGTTGAGAAATTGGCAGAGATTGCGCGCCGCTTTACCCCGGCGCTGTTGGTTATTGGTGATGAAACAGGGCGTAAAGCTCTGCGGGCAGCGCTGCCCGAATTCAGTGGCGAAATCTTGGTCGGCGAGAAAGGTTTGGCGCAAATGGCGGCAACTAAAGCCGACCTCACCATTATGGCGATTGTCGGCTTTGCCGGTCTCGCCCCTTCTCTTATCTGCGCCGCGCAGGGGGGTGTGTTGGCGCTGGCCAATAAAGAAGCGTTGGTTGCAGGCGGCGCACATTTGATGAGATTGGCAGCCGACAATGACACAACCATTTTGCCGGTCGATAGCGAACACAATGCGATATTTCAACTTTTGCAGGGGCAAGGTACGGCGGCGCAAATTGACAAAATTGTGCTTACCGCATCGGGTGGGCCATTTCGCGGCATGTCGTTTGACGCGATGAAAGAGGTCACGCCCGCGCAAGCCGTTGCGCATCCGAATTGGGATATGGGCGCAAAAATTTCCGTCGATAGCGCGACCATGATGAATAAGGGTTTGGAACTTATTGAGGCGCATTATTTATTTGATATGGCACCCGATAAGCTTGACGCGCTTATTCATCCTCAATCAATCGTGCATGGCATGGTTTATTTTGTCGATGGCAGCGTGCTGACGCAAAATGCCAGCCCCGATATGCGCGTGCCGTTGGCCTATTGCATGGCGTATCCGCAACGTATCGAGTCCGGTGTTGCGCCGCTTGATTTACCAGCACAAGAAAGGCTTGATTTTGAGGTGATTGATCGAGCGCGTTTTCCTTGTCTGGCCCTTGCCGAGGCGGCAATGCGGTCGGGCGGTCATGCTCCGGCGCGGCTCAATGCCGCCAATGAGGTTGCGGTCGCAGCGTTTTTGGAAGCGCGTATCAGCTTTGTGCAGATTGCCGAAACCGTGGACGCAGTGCTGCAGGAAAACCATCAAGAGGGCGGTGATAGTGTCGATGAATTACACGCAATTGATGGCGAGGCGCGGGCGCAGGCTGAAGGTTTTATCAGTGCGCTTTAGGGCATGTTTCTGCCGCATTTCAGCGTTACACAGTTTCTTGCTAAAGGGCTTTATCTAATGCGAAAAAAGGTCATAATGCAGCAAATTTTGGGAGCTTGCTTTGGAAGCCATTAACTATTTATACGGTGCGCTTGGTCTGGCCTATATTGTGCCGTTTTTGTTTGTTTTGACCATTGTCGTGTTTTTTCACGAACTCGGCCATTTTTATGCTGCGCGTCGTTGTGGTGTGCGTGTTGAGGTTTTTTCCGTCGGCTTTGGTCGTGCATTAGCCAGTTGGGATGACAAACATGGCACACAATGGAAAATCGGCTGGTTGCCGCTCGGCGGCTATGTGAAATTTTTCGGCGATGAAAATGAAGCCAGCGCGCCGGACTCTGAGAAACTTAAAGAAATGCCGGAAGATTCACGTGGTGATACACTGTTTTTCAAGCCGCTTTGGCAGCGTGCCATTGTTGTCGCCGCCGGTCCTGTCGCCAATTTCATTCTCGCCATCATCATTTTCGCTTCGCTTTATACATTGCTCGGCCAGCGTGTCACCGATCCGGTTATCGGTGCAGTGGTCGAAAACAGTGCTGCACAGCGCGCGGG
>CATDDF010000118.1 GCA_949498175.1 Alphaproteobacteria bacterium
ATGAAAACCGGCACACCGGCGCGGCTCGACGGGCGCACCATTAACACTGATATGCTGCAAGCACAGCCGGCCGATGCGGCCCCCGCGCCGTTTTCTTTCATGACCGATAAAGTCACCGTGCCGCAAACCGTCTGTCACATTACCCACACCACTCAGGCGACGTTTGATATTATCGAGAAAAATGTCAAATTATCGCCGGTTTATTCGGGGCAGATTGACGGCGTCGGGCCGCGCTATTGTCCGGCTATTGAAGATAAGGTAGTGCGCTTTCCCGACCGCGTCGCGCATCAGATTTTTCTGGAGCCCGAGGGGCTTGATGACCCGACGGTCTATCCGAACGGCATTTCCACCTCTTTGCCCGAGCCCATTCAGGATGCCTTTATCCGCACCATTCCGGGCTTGGAAAATGTCCATATTATGCGGCCCGGCTATGCCATTGAATATGATTATGTCGACCCGCGCGCGCTGCTGCCAAGCCTTCAATTAAAGGCCATGCCCGGGCTTTATTTGGCGGGACAGATTAACGGCACAACCGGCTATGAAGAGGCCGCCGGACAAGGGCTGGTCGCCGGCATGAATGCGGCACGCGCGGCAGCCGGAAAGGCGGCGGTAATTTTTGACCGTGCCGAGGCCTATATCGGCGTGATGATTGATGATTTGGTGACCAAAGGGGTTAGCGAGCCCTATCGCATGTTCACCGCGCGGGCTGAATATCGCCTCACTTTGCGGGCCGATAATGCGGACCAGCGTTTGACCGCCAAAGGGCAGGCGGCGGGCATTGTCGGGGCTGAGCGCGCGGCGCATTTTGAAGCGAAAATGCACAATCTCAATGCGGCGCGCGCGCAAGCGGCGCAATGGCAAATGACGCCGAATGAAGCGGCTGAAAGGGGGCTGCATATTCGCGCCGATGGGGTGCGCCGCACTATGGTCGAGCTGTTGGCTTATCCGTCGATTGATTGGAATGATTTGGCGGCCATCTGGCCCGATATGGCCGATTGGGACGATGATATTCGCCTTCAGATTGAAACCGATGCGCGCTATGCCGGCTATCTTGACCGCCAGCGCGCCGATATTGAGGCGTTTCGCCGCGATGAAGCGCTGGCTTTGCCCGCCAATATGGATTATTTGGCGCTGGAGGGCATGGCGACAGAAGTGCGACAAAAGCTGGCCGCCGCCCGCCCCGTCACTTTGGGTCAGGCGGCGCGGCTTGATGGCATGACGCCGGCGGCCTTGACCCTATTGCTGCATCATGCCCGCAAAGCGCAGGCCGAAGCCGCCGAATAGCCACATGACCCCCGAAGCATTTGCCGAAACTTATCATGTTTCACGTGAAACATTGGCCAAGCTGATGGCCTTTCAGGCGCTGCTCGGCAAGTGGCAGCAAGCGGTCAATCTGGTCGGGCCAACCACTTTGGCCGATTTTTGGCGACGCCATGCTGCCGATTCGGCACAAATTCTGCGTTATGCGCCACCATCGGCCAATACATGGCTCGATCTGGGCAGTGGCGGCGGCCTGCCGGGTCTGGTCTTGGCCATTATGCTGCGAGAGGGCCGCCCCGATGCGCGGGTGCATTTGGTCGAAAGTGACCGCAAAAAAGCAGCATTTCTGCGCGCCGTTATCGCCGATATCGGCCTCTCAGCCGCAGTTCATCACGGCCGCATTGAGGCGCTCGCCGCCGCACCGCCGGCGAGCTTGGCCGCCATTGACGTGATAACGGCGCGTGCGTTGGCCCCATTGGAGGAATTATTGGGGCTTTTGCACCCGTTTTGCAATTCATCCACAGTTGCGCTCTTGCATAAGGGGCGCAATTGGCGGGAAGAATTGACCTTGGGCGAACAATATTGGAATATGTCCCATAAGGCGCATATCAGCGACACCGATGCCAGTGCGCGCCTGTTGGAAATTACGGCCCTGAGCCCGCTAAGCCCGTAAAAGCGGCAAGCCACGCTCCGGGGCCCATGCCGTATGGAGTGCTGTTTGACCGCTATTTCACCCCCGCCATCCGCTGCCATGCCGTCCGCGCCACGCATTATGTGTTTGGCCAATCAAAAAGGCGGTGTCGGCAAGACCACAACGGCGATTAATCTCGGCACGGCATTGGCCGCCATTGGTGAGACGGTTTTGCTGATTGATCTTGACCCGCAGGGCAATGCCTCAACCGGCTTGGGCATTGACCGCGCGGCGCGCACGACGACCAGCTTTGATGTTTTGCTTGGTGAGGTGCGCTTGAGCGAGGCAATTTGCGGGACCGCTGTGCCGGGCTTCCATCTGGTGCCGGCCAGCATGGATTTGCTTGGCGTTGAGGTTGAACTATCGGGCCATGAGCGGCGCATTCACCGCCTTGCCGATGCGCTGGCCGAACATATGAGTGACATTGATAATAGCCGCTATTCCTATATTTTTATCGATTGCCCGCCCAGCTTAAACATGTTGACCTTGAACGCCATGGTCGCGGCGCAATCGGTTTTGGTGCCGCTGCAATGTGAGTTTTTCGCGCTGGAAGGTTTGAGCCAATTATTGAGCACGATCGAGCAAGTCAAGGGCAGCCTCAATCCGGCGCTCGACATTCAGGGCATTGTTCTGACCATGTTTGATGCGCGCAATAATCTTTCGGCGCAGGTCGATGCCGATGTGCGCGACCATTTTGACGGGCTGGTATATGATACGGTTATCCCGCGTAATGTGCGCGTTTCCGAGGCGCCGAGCTTCGGCAAGCCGGCATTATTATATGACCATAAATGCAGTGGCTCGCGTGCCTATATGCAATTGGCGGGAGAGCTGGTGCGGCGCGAGCGGGCGCGCCAAGCGGCTTAATGGGCGAAGAAAATGAGCGATCATAAACCACAAACACAAAAGCCAAGCGGCAAGAAACCGCAAAACCGGGGATTGGGGCGCGGTTTATCGGCCCTGATTGGCGATTCGGCCCCGACACCGGTGGCCGTCACGCCGCCACAAGACAGGGCCGATACGGATCAGAAGGCAGTAAAAGCGGCTGATGGCGGCTTGCGCTATGTCGGCATTGACGAGTTGAAAGCGGGCGCGTTTCAGCCACGCAAAAACTTTGCCAAGGAAGAATTGGACGCGCTCGCCGCCTCGGTCGAAAAATCGGGTGTCTTGCAACCCTTGCTGGTGCGCCCGACAGAGGGCGGGTTTGAAATCATCGCCGGTGAGCGGCGCTGGCGTGCCGCGCAACAGGCGCGTCTGCACCAAGTGCCGGTGATTGTTCAGCCGGTCAATGATGTCACCGCTCTGGAGATTGGCCTGGTCGAAAACGTCCAGCGCGCCGACCTCAATCCGATTGAAGAAGCCGAGGGATATCAACGGCTTATAGATGAGTTCGCCTATACACAGGCAGAGCTGGCCGAGACCATTGGCAAAAGCCGCAGCCATATTGCCAATTTGCTGCGCCTGAGCGGCGCGCCGTCGGCCATCAAACAGGCGTTGATTGACGGGGTGCTGTCCATGGGCCATGCGCGCGCCCTATTGGGTTTGCAAAACCCTGAAAAACACGCGGCAGCGCTTATCAAGCAGATTGTCAAAAACGGCATGAGTGTGCGTGCCGTGGAAAAGCTGGTCGCGGCGCAAGGCGGCGCACCGGCCCAAAAGCCCTCATCCGCGCAACACGGCCGCACTGAAAAGTCAGCCGATACGCGGCAATTGGAAAAGCAATTGGCCGATGCTTTGGGGCTGGCCGTCAGCCTTGACGATAGGGGTAAAAAAGGCGGCGCGCTCAATATTTCTTATAAGACGCTGGAACAATTGGACGGATTGATCGCCCGCCTGTTGCGCCGCTAGCTTCTCCGGCGCGCTTAAAGCTGCGCGGCACGCGCTTATTTTTCAGCCAAGCCTAACGCTGCGCTGCGCGCGCTATGCGCAAGAGCGCATTTCCGGCCTGCGCTTGCGCCAAACCGCCCGTGCCGCCGCGACAGGCTTTCTCCGCCGCGTTGAGAATTTCCAAAGCGCGTGCGCATTTACCGCTCGACCAGAGAGGCATTTGCTGCTCAACCAATGGCTTGCGCCGAAAATGCAGGGGCGGGCGAAACACGCTGAGTGCCTTTGTTTGTGCTGTGCCGCGCTCTATCTGCCCGAGCGCCAAATGCAAGGTTTGAAAATGTAGGCGCGCCACCGCCAAAGCACTGGCGGCATTTGTGCCGGCGGCCTCAAGCCGCGCCAAAGCGCGGTCGGCTTCGTCAAGGCGGCCGAGCGCGACATTGTCAATCAGTCGGTCAAAATCGCCCTGTGCTTGGTCACCCAAGGCCGCTTCAACATCATCGCCGGTCACCATGCCGGGTTCTGATTTGGCGGCGCGCACGCCCTTATACAGCACCAGCCGCTCCAATTCGCGATGAATGACGCCGCGATCCGTTGCCAAGCGCGCGGTCAGCAAATCCATAGCTTGCGCGTCAATGCGATAATTTTCCTGCTCCAAAACCTGCCTTATGAGGCGGCCAATATCGCGCGCTTCCAGCGCATAACACGGCAACGCCATGGCCGTCTTATGCGTCTCGGCCGCTTTGCGCAAAGGCGCGGTCGGGCGCAAATTATCGGCTTCGACAATCACCATGGCTGCGCCCGACGCGGCGATGCCGGTATCCATTTTGGCGAGAAAAAACGTCACCGCGGCCTGCACGGCAGCGTTGCCGCCATTGACATGAACCAGCTTATGATCGCCAAACATCGGCATGGCGGCGGCCTCATCCGCCAGCAAGCCTGCCTGCCCGGCCAAAGCGCTTTCGTCAAGCGCAACATATTGCAGCGGATCATAAGCGTCTCCCAAATAGGCCAGCCGCAAGGCCTTGGCCGTTTCATGCACACCGCCGCGATCGGGGCCATAGACCAAAACCAGTGCCGGTGCGTCTTCGGGCTTCAGCTTATTGACCCAGCCATCGACCTCATGCGCCTTCAGCTTCATTCCGCCATCTCCCGTGACAGGCGCAACACCAAGCGGTCAGCCAAAGCCTGCATGGCGAGGCGCGCCAAACTGCGCCTTTGGGTCAAATCGGCTGCCCCGCTATCGCTGCGCGTCATGCTCTCGCTGTGGCGCAGGACAAAGCTTGTGCTTTGCCCGCGACCTTCGCCGTCGCCCATGCGCGTTATCAGCGCGCCCAATTGATACTCAATATCGACGCGCTGCGGCACGCCTGCGGCATTGAATTGACCGTCACGCGCAGTCTCGCTGAGCGTCAGACGAACCGCAAAAAGCGCATCATCGGCGCTTTGCCAGCGTCCGCGCAATGCCGCCGACAGGGCGCGGCCATTTGCCGTATCGGGCACGGCCAAAGCCGCCAAAACCGGCACGCCATTGCCGTAATTCTGACCGGACACCTTATAGATCGGATGAAAGCCGCAGGCGGTAAGCGCGAGGCCAAATGCCAGCACGATAAGAGCGCGCCCCCTATTTGACCACCAGATTGACAATCCGTCCGGGCACGATGATGACTTTCGAAATATCCTTGCCGTCAATGAATTTTTTCACCCCCGCTTCACTCAGCGCCATGTCTTCAATTATAGCTGCGTCGGCGGTTTTCGGCACGGAAATTTCGGCGCGCTTTTTGCCGTTGATTTGCACCGGCAAAACGATTTCATCGCTGACCAAAACCGATTTGTCGGCATCCGGCCAAGCGCTATTGGCGACCAGCCCGTCGCCACCCAATCTGGCCCAGCCGGTTTCGGCCAGATGCGGCATCATCGGCGCCAAAAGCTTCATCAATTGCGTCAAGCCATAGGCGCGGCAATTCTTGTCTTCCGCGCTTTCCGCCTGAAAACCGGCCAAAGCATTGACCAGCTCATAAAGCCGCGCGACGGCGCGATTAAAGCCAAGGCTTTCAAGTTCGCGCGTCACCGCCTCAATGGTTGTCTGCACTTGCGCATAAAGGGCGTGTGCGGGCGGGCTTTCGGGCGCGGCCAGCGCGTCGATAAAGGTTGCGTCTTCCGCCTCAAACAAGCGCCACACTTTCTGCACAAAGCGCCATGCGCCTTCAATGCCGTCTTGTGTCCATTGCACATCGCGCTCGGGCGGGCTGTCCGACAGCATGAACCAGCGCGCCGTATCGGCACCATAGCGCGCAATAATGTCGTCAGGGTCGACTATGTTCTTTTTCGATTTCGACATTTTTTCGACCGCCCCGACCGTCACCGGTGTTTTGCCGTCAGCCGCCAGCACCGCGCCCGTAGCGGTTTTTTCAACCTCATCAGGGGCCAGCCAGCCTCGGTCATTGCGATAGGTTTCATGGCACACCATACCTTGCGTAAACAATCCGGCAAAGGGCTCCTCCACCGCCAAATGGCCGGTTTTGTGCATGGCGCGGGTATAAAAGCGCGCATATAATAAATGCAAAATAGCGTGTTCAATGCCGCCAATATATTGGTCGACCGGCAACCAATGATTGACCGCAGCTGTCCGCGTCGGTGCATCGTCAGCCAATTCGGTAAAGCGGGCAAAATACCAGCTTGAATCGACAAATGTATCAAATGTGTCGGTCTCGCGTGTCGCCGCGCCGCCGCAAGTCGGGCAGGCGACTTTCTTCCATGTCGGGTGATGGGCCAGTGGATTGCCCGGCCTATCAAAACTGACATCCTCAGGCAGCCTCACCGGCAAATCTTCGCGCGGCACCGGCACGGCGCCGCAAGCGTCGCATAAAATAATCGGAATCGGGCAACCCCAATAGCGCTGCCGCGAAATGCCCCAATCGCGCAGACGGAAATTGACACGCCTTTGGCCATGTCCCCGCGCCTCAAATTGCGCAATGATTTTTTCACGCGCCGCTTGCGGGCTGAGGCCGTCAAACGGCCCTGAATTGACCATCACCCCGTCGCCCGTATAGGCGCTATCGGTGACGGCAAAATCGGCCTCATCTTTCGGGCGCACAACCGTGTTTACCGGCAAATCATATTTTAAGGCAAAATCCAAATCGCGTTGGTCGTGCGCCGGACATGCAAATATGGCTCCCGTGCCATAGCCCATAAGCACAAAATTAGCGACATAGACCGGCAAATGCCAATCGGGGTCGAGCGGGTGTTGCGCGGTCAGTCCGGTATCAAAGCCCAATTTTTCACCCGCCTCTATATCGGCCTCCGAGGTGCCGCGCTGCGCGCATTCGGCGCGAAAAGCGGCGAGCTCTGCATTGTCTTCCGCCAGCTTTACGGCCAATGGGTGATCGGGTGAAATGGCGCAAAAACTCGCGCCGTAAAGCGTGTCGGGTCGCGTTGTATAGACATCCAGCGCACTTATCCCGCCGACCGTATGGCTCAACTCAAAGCGACATTCCAGCCCTTCGGAACGACCGATCCAATTGGCCTGCATCAGGCGCACTTTTTCCGGCCATCGCTCGAGCCCGTCCAGCGCGGCCAATAGTTCATCGGCAAAATCTGAAATGCGCAAAAACCATTGTGTCAGCTTTTTCTGCTCGACCGGCGCGCCGGAGCGCCAGCCCTTGCCGTCAATCACCTGCTCATTGGCCAAAACGGTTTGGTCGACCGGATCCCAATTGACAATGCTTTCGCGCCGGTCAACCAGACCGGCTTCCAGAAAATCAAGAAACATGGCCTGCTCATGGCCGTAATAGGACGGGTCGCAAGTGGCAAATTCGCGCGCCCAGTCAATCGACAGGCCGAGCTTTTTCAGCTGCGCGCGCATGGCATCAATATTGTCATAAGTCCATTTTGCCGGATGGGTTTTTTTCTCCATAGCGGCATTTTCAGCCGGCATGCCGAAAGCGTCCCACCCCATCGGGTGCAGCACATTAAACCCTTGCGCTTTTTTGAAGCGCGCCACCACATCACCCATGGCATAATTGCGCACATGCCCCATATGGATGCGTCCGGACGGATAGGGAAACATTTCCAAGACATAATATTTAGGCCGCTTGTCATCAGGCGGTGCGGCGGCAAAGCAGGCCGCCTTGTCCCAAGCCTTTTGCCATTGCGCCTCATATTGGGCGGGGTCATAGGGGCGCAAGGTGACGCTCATGGTCGATTATTGAGCGGCGCGCCGAGCCACGGCCAGGTCGCGGGCGCGCGTCAAAATAATGTTTTCCATTTGCCGCGCCGCCCGCGCTGAGGCGGCGGTGGCAACCCATTGGCCGCGCCGATTGGTTTCGCGAAACACGCTGACGCGCAACGCATCGGCGCGCAAATCGCGACCGCTAATGACCAGATTTATTTTCACCCGCTCATTGGTCGCGGCGGGGTCATTATACCATTCGGTAATAATCACGCCGCCCAGCGGATCGGCTGAAGCAAGCGGCATGAAAGATAATGTGTCAAGACTGGCTTGCCATAATAGCGCATTGACCCCAAGACCGCGCGGCGCGGCCGGGGCGCTTGTTTGCGCCGCCGTCGACACCTCGGCACCGTCATCGCGGCGGAAAAGATCGAATATCGAGCCGCTTTCTTCGCTGGCTGTTGTGTCGGTTTGCGGATAATCATCCTCCACGGTCAGCCCGCCACAGGCGGTCAAAAGCGCGGCGAAGGAAAGGGTGATAAGTGGGCGGCGAAAAGCCGAAAAAGAAAAGCGCATGGCAAGTTCCAAAGTCATCAAAACTGCCCCATGACTATTATGGCCTTGCGCAAAAGTAAAGGCCGTTCCGAAAACGCTTTTGCGCCTCGCCCGGCTTTGCAAAAGCGCCAATGGCACCATAGCCGTCAGCCGCGGCAAGGCCGCCAAGCCGACGCCAATATGCGTCATTCATGCCGCCCAGCGCATAGGCGGCCAAGCCAAGCTGGCGGGCCATGCGCAAGAGCGGCAAAGCACGCCATAGAAAAAGCGGGCGCGCTTGCGGGTGGCTTGGCGTGGCAAATACCGGCGAAATAAAAACGCGACCGAAGCCGGACTGCTTGGCAAGCAAAAGGTCGGCCAGATTATGCACGGCGGCGCTATCGCCGGCGCGCGCCGCGCCGCCGCGCAAAGCGGCACGGCGCAACATGAAAGACGGACAATGAAAGGCGGCACCCAATTTATGGGCCAGCCGTCGGTCGCCGGCAATGGCAAAGCTGCGGCCTTGGCGGCGGCACAAAGCGGCCATTTCAGCCGCCAATGCGGCGCGCGCAGGGTGTTCATAATCACGCAAAATAAGCGCCACATGACATGGCTGCCTTGTCAGCGCGGCGCGCCAATCGGGTTGGCGCCGTGCGTCGCTGAGCATATAAATCATCGGTGCGTGCGTCGCGTGCATCATGGGCTTGCGCCTATCTCCCAGCTTTTGGTGCCGTGGCAATCAATTTCAGCTTGGCTGTTTCGTCGCGCTCTGGCAAGACAGAGTTATGAGTGCTGATTTGTCGGAAGCAAAAATACCGCCGCGCCTGGCTGATATACGCGCGCGCATGGAAACCGTTTTGCTTGAAAACGGCCGTGCTTTGGATGCGGCGCAATTGCTCGCCATTTCAAAAACCAAACCGATTGAAGCCATCACCCCTTTGCTGGATGCCGGTCATCGCCAGTTTGGCGAAAACCGCGTACAAGAGGCGCAAGATAAATGGCCTGATTTACGCGCGCATTATGACGCAATCGAATTGCATTTGGTCGGCCCGTTGCAGACCAATAAGTTGAAAGAGGCGGTGGCGCAGTTCGATGTCATTCAAACACTGGATCGCGAAAAGCTGGCGCGCAAGCTGGCCGGCCTGAAAGACGAAAGCGGTTTTCCGCGGCTTTTCATACAGGTCAATACCGGCGATGAACCGCAAAAATCAGGTGTTTCACCGGCTGGGCTAGCCGCTTTTTATGACCTTTGCACGCAAGAGCTGGGCTTGCGCATTGCCGGGCTGATGTGTTTGCCGCCGCAAGACGAGCCGGCAGCGGCACATTTTGTCCTGCTCGGCAAATTGGCGGCGCAAGTGGGGCTGGCTGAATTATCCATGGGCATGTCGGGTGATTTTGAGACGGCGCTGGCATTGGGGGCCACGCATATTCGCGTCGGCACGGCTCTTTTTGGTGCAAGAGACTGATTTCATTACCTTTCATATTTTTTCACAATATTGATATGCGTGTCGGGGGTGATATGGCGCAACAAAAACGTCATGGTCGCGTGATTGACGGCAACACAGCCCAAAGTCGGGCTGAAATTGTTTTTCTGCAAATGCAAAAACAGCGCGCTGCCGCGGTTTTTTTCGGGCGGCGCATCATTAATGCCCAGCTCGACAAACACATCATAAAGTCGGTCGTGACGCCATAAACGCTCATGTCGCGCCGCCACCGGGCGGGTGATCGGGCGGTTATAAAGATGATGGTTTACATCATCGCACCAGCCGCTTTTCTGGGAAATTTTAACCGTCGGGAGGGCGCATTGGGGAGCCGCGATACGGTCCTGGCGATACCAAATACGACGCAAGGCAAAGCGTCCGAGCGGCGTTTTGCCGTCGCCTTCTTTTTTGGTTGCGGTGACGCCGCCTGTGCCAAGCGCGCATCGGCTGCGATGCGGGCCGAAACGCAACAGGCCGTGATGCGCGCGCGCGCCGCCGGGAACGACATAAATATCCTTCATGACCCTAAAATCGGTCAATTTTAAGCCTGCCGCAAGGGCTTGTTTTGGGACGTTTTATTGGGCAGGTTGTCAAGAGCGAGTTTGGATAGGGTGCGAATGGCGGTGAAGCAGAAAATTCTGCTGGTAGAAGACGATGATGCTCTGGCCGAGGTTCTGGCCGAGCAATTGGCTTTGCATGATGAGTTTGAGCTGACCCGTGTCGACACGGCGGCGGCGGCGATTGGCGCGGTCAATAGCGGCTTTGATCTGATTTTGCTCGATGTCGGCCTGCCCGATCAAGACGGCCGCGAGACCTGCAAAATCATCCGGAAAAACAAAATCGCCACGCCCATTATTATGCTGACCGGAGCGGCCAGTGAGGCCGATACCATATTGGGGCTCGATGCCGGAGCCAATGATTATGTCACCAAGCCGTTTCGCTTTGGCATTTTATTGGCGCGTATGCGCGCACAATTGCGCAGCCATGAGCAGGCTGAGACGGCTGAACTGCACATTGGCGGTTATGTGTTTCGCCCGGCTTTGAAAATATTGGAGCCGCAAGACGGGGCCGCGAAGATTCGCCTGACCGAAAAAGAAACCAATATTTTGAAATTTTTGCACCGCGCCGGCGGCGCGGCTGTGGCGCGCGACACGCTGCTGCATGAAGTATGGGGTTATAATGCGCAAGTCTCGACCCATACGCTGGAAACCCATATTTATCGGCTACGCCGTAAAATCGAGGCCGACCCTGCGCACGCCAAATTATTGCTGACACTGGAAGGCGGCTATGCCTTGGCGCCATGAAGCTTCAATTTTTGACAAACAGATTTTCGGCGTTGGCGGCAATGGGATAGCCCCTGACATAATCCTCATGCATGCGCATGGCGCGGCCGGTTGAAATTTTCATGGCGGCAAAATCGCTGAGCCCACGCGCCAATTCCCGCCCGTCAGCGGCGAGCATTTGAAAGCGGCGGCGCAGGCGCAAGCGTCCGTCATTTTCGCTCACCCATGTGGCAATATATACATGCTCACCGGCCAGCGCCGCCGCCTTATAATCGATCTCATGACGGGTCACCACAAAGCCGCAATCGCGGGCACGATAGGCGGCAAAATCAAAACCCAGATGTTTTGAATGGGCCCAAGCGGCGCGCGCCATCCAACCTAAATAAACGACATTATTGACATGGTTGAAATCATCAATATCGGCGTCGCGCACCGACACGCTGAGGGTAAATTGCGGCGGCAATAAAAATGCATTTTGTGGTGGGGCGGCATCACTCATAATGCGAGATTAGCAGTCTCTATGGAGGCTTGCCAAGACAGGTGGCACGGGCTTAGTGTTGCCGCAGCTTAGGGAGATTTGCATGAGTATCACCGCCATAAATATTGCCCGTCTCGGCACGGCGCGCGATGATTTTGAAACTGATGCCGACAAGTGGCCGCCCAATGTTAAGGCGGCGCATGACAAACCTTCGCCGACCTCGGCGCATTTGGGGCTTGAGTTATTGGCCGTTGATAAAGCCGGCGGCACAGTCGAGATGGCATTTAATGCAAGCAATAGATTGTGCAATAAATGGGGCGGCATTCAGGGCGGCAATGTTGCCGCCATGCTGGACGACGCCATGGCATTTGCCATTGGCCTCAATCTTGATTGGGGGCAGATTAGCCCGACATTGGAGTTGAAAGTGTCGATGCTGGCACCGGCGCGGCCGGGGCGGCTTTACGCCGTCGGGCGGGTGGTGCGGCGCGGCCGGTCGGTTGGCTTCGTTGAGGGTCAATTATATGATGAAGAAGGGCAATTATTGGCCACCGGCTCGTCGACTGCCAATTTCGTCACTTTAAAAAAGCACAAAAGCTAAACGCGATACATTGGGGAGGTGCATATGGCGCATTTAAAAAATGCTGCAGCGGCGCAATTGGCCGAAGTCAGCGATGAGTTGGCCCTGGCTGCGGCGGTTATGGGGTTTGAGCCCAATAGCTTGAAAATCATGGCGCATCGGCCTGATATATTGCGCGGCTTTCTTGCCTTAAGCGCCGCTGTTTTGGGGCCTGAGGCCAAGCTTGATGCGGGCTTGCGGCAAATGATAGCGCATATTGCCAGCGCTGCTGCCGGGTGCAATTACTGCCAAGCGCATACGGCGCATGGGGCGCATGAGCGCGGCGTGGCTGATGAAAAAATCGCCGCGCTTTGGTCTTACAATAGCGATCCGCAATTCTCCGAGGCCGAGCGTGCCGCCTTGGCGCTGGCTCAGGCCGGTGCCAGCCATCCCAATGGCGCGACCCAGGCTCATTTTGACGCCCTCAAAAGCCACTTCTCGGATGCCGAAATATGCGAAATTGTCGCGGTGATAGCGACATTCGGGTTTCTCAATCGCTGGAATGACACGCTGGCCACGACGCTTGAAGACAGCCCATTGGCTTATGCGGAAAGCCATCTTCTCGGCAATGGATGGAAACCGGAACGCCATAAATAACGTATTGATGTTATGAGTGAAAAAGACAATCGAAACCAAATGCATAAATCGCAATGGCGCTTGCGGCAGGTCACTGATGAATTGAATGCGCGCCCCTTCCCGCGCTTCGCCCTGCCGACGGCCATTTTTCGCCTATGTCTGTCGGGCGAAGCGGCGTTTGACGGCTTGCGCGATATTTTGCGCGACACGCTGAGCGAGATCGATTGGGACGGCGAGGCGCAAAGCCGCCTCATCCGCGCACGCCGCGACGGCGTGCAGTTCAATATTGAGCGCCACACGGAATTTGTCTCATTGACCATCATTGATGAAAAAGCCGAAAACGGCTCGGCGGCGCAGCACTTGCCCGGCGATTGGCTCGATAAAAACCGCGGCGAAGTTGTCGTGGCGGTGGATTGTCAATGCAGCGTGCGCGGCGCAATGCGCGATGGCTGGACCTGCGCCAGCCGTTTGGAAAACGGGCTGGCTGACGGGTTTTTTGATTTCAAAGTTGCCGAAGACGGGCACACGAAAATCGCCCTTGATTTCGCCCCTGATTGTGATGTGCGCGATGTCGGCCGCATTGCCCTGCAAGTGGTAGAGATAGAAACCTATCGCTCTTTTGCCGCCATTGGTCTCAATCGCGCACGCGCTGCACAGGCGCAATTATCGGATGTTGCCGCACGCGTGCCGAGCAGCATTTCGGCTGCCGGCAGTGCCGATGGCGAACGCTTTGCGTTGCTCAGCCAATTGACCGGCGAGTTGGAAGAAGTGTGGCGGCGCACATCTTTTCGCTTTGCCGCTTGCACCGCCTATTGGGATTTGGTGACGGCACGGTTGGCTTCTTTGCAAGAAACCGCCTTTGACAGCCGCATCACCATTGGCGGCTTTTTGGAACGCCGCCTGCAACCGGCCATTGCCACCTATCAATCGACCGAGCGTCGTCGCCATGATTTGGCCGAGCAAATTGCCGCCATGACCGGGCTTTTGCAAACCCGCATTGAATTGGATATGCAGCAACAAAATGCCGATTTGCTGGCCTCGCTCAATCATGCGGCAGAACGGCAATTGCGCTTGCAGCATACGGTGGAGGGCGTTTCGACCGTTGCCATTTCTTATTATCTGGTCAATCTCTTGCGCGCGCCTGCCGATTGGGTGTTGGCTCAACAGCCGGCGCTCGACCCGCTGGTGGTCAATTTGGCGTTGGTTGCCATAACCGTGCCATTGGTTTGGTTGGCCATTAGGCGGCTTTTGCGCGCCACGGTCGGCGGAAAAAACAGGTAATTTTCGGCTGGTTTGCCGTGTTCTGGAGCGGGCGATGAGATTCGAACTCACGACCCCAACCTTGGCAAGGTTGTGCTCTACCCCTGAGCTACGCCCGCTGCGTCAGAACGGGAAGCGTTATGCACCATCGCCAAGGGTTTGACAAGTGGCCATTTGACAAGCCCCGAAGCGGCGCCGATAGTGCGGTCGCTTTGTCAAATTTTCCGTCCGGGACCACTTGGCAAACCGCCCCGCATTTCCCACTTAAAGGGGAGGAGATAAATATGTCGACAGCTTTTGACCCGCCGCAAAATGGCCTGCCGGAAACCCCCGCCGCCGCATCAAGCGATGACGCCGTCATTGATGTGACAACGGAAAATTTTATGGCCGAGGTCATCGAGGCGTCGCAAGCGCAGCTTGTGCTGCTTGATTTATGGGCGCCCTGGTGCGGGCCGTGCAAACAATTGACGCCGGTTTTGGAAAAACTGGCCGTGCAATCGGGTGGCGCGGCGCGTCTCGCGAAAATGAATATTGACGAGCATCCGGCGGTGGCGCAGCAATTGCAGGTGCAATCCATACCGGCGGTATTTGCCTTTAAGGGCGGCCAGCCGGTTGACGGTTTTATGGGCGCATTGCCGGAAAGCGAGGTTAAGAAATTCCTCGACAAGCATTTGGATGAGGGTTTGGGCGCGTCGCCGGCGGAGGCTTTGATGGCTACTGCGGCCGAGGCTTTGGCGGCCGACCAGATTGGCGATGCCATAGAATGTTATGGCGCGGCATTGGAGCAAGAGCCCGAAAATGTGCAAGCCATGGCCGGTTTGGCCCAAAGCCATTTGGCGCAAGGCGATACGGCTTTGGCCGCGGCGGCGCTCGCCGCTGCGTCGCCGCATGATAATGACCCGGCCCTGGCCGCCGCGCGCGCCGCTTTGGCACTGGCCGATAAAATGGCCGAAAAAAACGGCGAAGAAGATGTCTCTGATGATGCGGCGCTTTTGGCCGCCCTTGAGGCCGATCCGAACAATCATCAGGCACGGTTTGATTTGGCCCTGTCCCATCACGCTGCGGGGCGGCATGCGGCGGCGCTGGACGCCCTATTGGACATTGTCGCGCACCAGCGCGATTGGAATGAGGATGCGGCGCGCAAGCAATTGGTCGAGCTGTTTGATGCTTATGGGGCGCAAGATGAGCTGGTGATTGCCGCGCGCAAACGGCTATCTTCCCTCTTATTTAGTTGATAGGTTGGTGATATATGTCTTTTGACCCTGAAACCATTAATGAGCTGCCGCAAAGCGTGCCGGTGTTTCCGCTGGAAGGCGTGCTTTTGCTGCCGCGCGGGCAATTGCCGCTGAATATTTTTGAGCCGCGCTATTTGCAAATGTTCGAAGACGCGCTGGCCAAGGGGCGGCTCTTGGGCGTGGTGCAGCCCTATAGCGATGAAAGCGGTGCTGAAGGCTTGCAAAAAGTCGGTTGCCTCGGCCGCATATCGTCTTTCTCCGAGACCGATGACGGGCGGATGATTGTCTCGCTGACCGGCGTGGCGCGCTTTGCCATTGCCGAAGAATTGAATGTGTTGACCCCCTATCGGCAAATCCGCGCCGATTATGGCCCCTATGAAAGCGATTTGATTGCCGATGTCGGCAGCATTGATGTCAATCGTGAAGGCGTGCTCGATGTGTTGAAACGCTATCTCGATGCCAATGGCATGCAGGCCGATTGGACGGCCATCGAAAGCTCGAACAATGAGGCTCTGGTCAATTCTTTGTGCATTATCAGCCCCTATGGGCCGCAGGAAAAGCAAGCCATGTTGGAAGCGGCTTCATTGGCCGAGCGCGCGGAAATTCTCATCGCGCTGACCGAAATGGTGCTGGCGCAATTGGCGCAATCGGGCGGCGCCAATGATAATGCGGTGCAATAGGAGGGCTTATGGGCGATTCGGCAAAACTTGATCCGGCGCTGTTGGAGCTTTTGGTGTGTCCGGTCAGTCACGGGCCGTTATCATATGACGAAAAGGCCGGTGAGCTGATTTCAAAAGAGGCCGGCCTCGCCTTTCCGGTGCGCGACGGCATTCCGATTATGTTGACCGAAGAAGCGCGCAAGCTCGAGGTTTAATTTTTCTCAAAATCATGGCCGCGCATCAGCCGCGGCGGGGCGTCATGGCTGAGCCCGCCATCGGCCTGACGGCGCAAGCGGTCGCCAAGGCCGACGCGCTTGGCCGCTTGGCCGAACAATGCCAAGCCGGCCTGCGCCAATGGCCGTGTCAGCGGCTTGGCCTGACCGGAAAAAACCGCCGCCAAAAAATGCGTCGTAGCTGCCATCACGCCGCCATCGGCGCGGCGCAGTTTTTGATAGCTGTCGAGCGCGCCCGGCGCGTCAAAAGCCAGCCCTAGGCGGCGCGCCTCATAAAGCGCTTCGGCCAATTGCGCGCCATCGCGCAAAGCGAGATTGAATCCTTGGCCGGCCAGCGGGTGAATAATATGCGCTGCCTCACCGACAAGGCACAGTTTTTCATCGACATAATGTTCGGCCAGCGCCAGAGTGAGGGGCTGCACGGCGCGCCTTGTTATCGGGGTCAGCCGCCCGAATTGTCGGTCGGTCGCTTTTTGCAATTCATGGGAAAATACAGGTGTATCAACGGCCGCCAGCGCCGTGGCGCGCGCTTGCGGCACGCTCCATATCAGGGCGCGGCCATGCGGGTCGGGTAAAGGCAAGAGGGCGAGCGGCCCGTCAGGGGTGAAAATTTGTATCGCTTGATTGCCGTGCGCCGTGTCGCTTTCAAGCGCGCAAACCAAAGCTCCGGCGCGGTAGTCATGGTGCAACATGCGGGCATTATTGAATTGGCGCCAGCTCGCCGCTTTGCGGGCGCAGTCAATCAACAAGGTCGCCGTCACAATATCGCCATCGGCAAATTGTGCCTCGCTGGTGGTTTTGTCAAAAGCGGTTAAGGGTGCGCCATGGCCGTTTATCCGCCCGGCTGCCAAAGCGCTTTTAAGGGCACTTTCAATGGCGCGGTCAAGCGCGGCGCGGCATACAATATGCGCCAAAATGGCGACGGCAGCGTCGCCTGTTTCGGGGGGCGCAAAGCCGAGGCCGAGATCGGCTGCATAAGCGGCCCTGTCGCCATACACGGCCATGTCGCAAATCGGCGCACTCGGGCGGTCAAGCTCTTGCCAGACGCCCAAAGCCTCCAGCATGGTTTTGGCGGCCGGGCTCAAGGCCAAGACGCTCTGCCAATCTTCGGCCTGCGCCGCCGCATGTTGCGTAGGCCCTGGCGCCGCATCGGCAAGCAGTACCGGCAAGCGTGCTTTGGCCAGCGCCAAAGCGGTGACGCGCGCCGTGCTGCCCGTGCCATATATGATAATCGGTCGCTCCTGCGCTGCGCCCATGCGCCGCCTCCTTGCTTGCCCTGCGCCCCCAATGGGCGCGCATTCAAGAACAGCAACCTGCCGTAAAAGCGGCGAGGCGTCCAGTAAAGAGAGTGGTCGCGCCTTTTTGCCGCCATGCCGGTGCCATATATGCCTAAAAATTCACCAACACCGCTATCCGTGCTCAAAAAAATAGCAATTTAATGGTAAATCGGGCGCAAAAGCCCCGTCCTCGCGCGCTTGTCTGTCGCCCAGTTCTGGCATGTTTCTTGCATGTCATAAGGGATTTACCTAGGGGGTATCAATGGAAAATAGTGCAATAGGCGGTGACGTCTTTTTTATTCTGATGGGCGCCATTTTGGTGTTCGCCATGCATGCCGGATTTGCTTTTTTGGAAGTCGGCACGGTGCGCAAGAAAAACCAAGTCAATGCGATGGTCAAAATCCTGTCTGATTTCGGCATGTCGACTTTGGCCTATTTCTTTATCGGCTATTCGGTCGCTTATGGTATGGATTTTTTGTCCTCCGCCGCAACGATTAGCGGTGATGGCGGCGATGAAGCCTACGGCCCGCAAGGCCTGTCATTGATTAAATTCTTTTTTCTGCTGACTTTTGCGGCGGCCATTCCGGCGATTATTTCCGGCGGCATTGCCGAGCGTGCCAAATTCGGCACCCAGCTTTTGGCCTCCGGAATTATTGTCGCTTTGGTCTATCCGTTTTTCGAGGGAATGATTTGGAACGGCAATTACGGCTTCCAAGCGTGGCTCGAAGCCAGCTTTGGGGCAAGTTTCCATGATTTCGCCGGCTCGGTGGTGGTGCATGGTGTCGGCGGCTGGATTGCCTTTTCCGCGGTTATTCTTTTGGGCGCGCGGCTTGGCCGTTACGGCCCGAAAGGCACAGCTTTCCCGCCCAGCTCCATTCCGTGGTTGGCGCTTGGCAGCTGGCTTTTGTGCATTGGTTGGTTCGGTTTTAACGTGGTCAGCGCGCAATCGCTGGACGGCGTATCCGGCCTGGTTGCGGTCAATTCGCTAATGGCCATGGTCGGGGGTATTTTGGCCGCCTTATTTGTCGGTAAAAACGATCCGGGCTTTGTCCATAATGGTGCTTTGGCCGGTCTGGTGGCGGTTTGCGCCGGTTCTGATGTCATGCATCCGGGCGGCTCCTTGGTCACCGGTGCCATTGCAGGTTTCTTGTTCGTCAAAATGTTCGTCTATTGCCAAGAAAAATTGCGAATTGATGACGTCCTGGGCGTTTGGCCGCTGCACGGCTTGGCCGGTGCATGGGGCGGCATTGCCTGCGGTATTTTCGGTATAGAAGCCCTGGGTGGCCTCGGTGGCGTCAGCCTGATGTCGCAAATCATTGGCACGCTTGCCGGTTGCGGTTTCGCCGCCCTTGCCGGTGCGATTGTTTATGGTGCTTTGAAGCAAAGCATCGGCATTCGGTTGAGTGAGGAAGAAGAGCAACAAGGCGCTGACCTGTCTATCCACAAAATCGCTGCCAATCCGGAAACCGGCATCGGTTAATTTTTCCTCAGCCACACCACGCGTCGCGCCGCTTTAGCCTTTGCTAAAAGCGGCGCGGCTGCGCTAGTCTGGCTGAGGCTGATTCGTGAACGACCCGAGCGGGCCTGTCGGCTGTGCTCGGGTTTTTCGTTTGGAGACCGACATGCAAGAAAGGGTTTTCGACACCCTGCCCGCTTCGCCTTTTGCGCGTTTACGCGCCTTATTGGATGATGTGACACCGCGCCTTGCGCCGGTCTCTTTGGCTTTGGGCGAACCGCAACATGCGCCGCCCGATTTCGTGTTGCAAGCGCTCAAGCATAACCTCGATGATTATGGCCGCTATCCGCCGATTGGCGGCACGCCGGATTGGCAAGAAGCGGTGCGCTCTTGGCTTGCGCGCCGTTTCGGGGTGGAAAGCGTGCTGGCCGACAACACGCAAATATTACCGCTCAACGGCACGCGCGAAGGGCTGTTTCTGGCCGCGCAAATCGCCCCGCAAAAGGCTGACGGGCTGATGGCCATGCCCGACCCGTTCTATCAAATTTATGCCAGCGCTGCGGTGGCGGCCGGGGCGCAGCCGCATTATCTGCCCGCCTTGGCGGCAAACGGCTTTGTGCCCGCACTTGAAGATTTAAGCGAAGATGTGTTGCGTCGTTTGCGCGCGCTTTATTTGTGCAATCCGGCCAACCCGCAAGGGGCGGTGGCCGATAAGGCTTATCTCGAAAAGGCGCTTGAGCTGGCGCAGCAATATGGCTTCATCTTGATGGTCGATGAATGTTATGCCGAAATTTACAATCCTGACGCCGCGCCGCCGCCCTCCATTTTGCAAGTCATGCAGGATAAAAATCTCGCCGATGCGCCGGTGCTGGCTTTCCACTCCTTGTCAAAGCGTTCCAATTTGCCGGGGCTGAGAAGCGGCTTTGTTGCCGGTGGCATAAGCGCCATGCGCGCGCTTTCCGGTCTGCGTCAAATCGCCGGCCCGCAATGCCCGCTGCCGGCGCAAGCCGCCGCCTCTTTGGCGTGGGGCGATGATGCGCATGTTGATGAAAACCGCCGCCTCTATGCCGAAAAATTTGACCTTGCCGAGACCGTATTTGCCGATGCCTATGATTTCCAGCGCCCGACCGCCGGGTTTTTTCTTTGGCTCAATGTCGGCCATGGCGAAGCGGCAGCATTGCATTTATGGCGCGAACAGGGTTTGCGGGTTTTGCCCGGCGCATATTTGTCGGCCAATAAAGCCGCCGCGCATACCGCGCCCTATATTCGCGTTGCTCTGGTCGCCAATATGGAGCAAACACGGTCTGCCTTGCAGCGCTTGAAAGCCGGACTTGATGAATTTTGCGCCAGCAAAGGATCAGCGGCATGAAGATGCAAGATATTATGCCGCGCATGCGCGCCTTGGCGGCGCATTTTTGGTTTCGCCTGTCAGCCGCACTCAGCCTATTATTGGTGTTTTTATTGGCCATTGCCGTGCTCAGCTATGCACCGCAAGACAACAGCCTCAACAGCAGTGGAGGTGAGGCGCTCGGCAATTGGCTTGGTCGCTTCGGCGCCATTGCCGCCGATATGGTGCTGCAGCTTTTCGGCCTCGCCGTATGGCTGATTTTATTGCCGCTTGGCGCGCGCGCCGCGCGGCAATTGACCGGCAGTGTCTTGAGCTATCCCAATTGGCGCTTTCTCGCCGCCATTATCGCACCGCTGCTTATGGCGCTGGCGCTCGCTTTGGGCGGACGCCAAGTTGACCCGCTGGCACCGATACCGGGCGGCGCGCTGGGCGACTTGCTGGCCGATGGGGTCGAAACGGCCTTGGCGGCGTTTTCATTATTCATGTCACCCCGGGTTGAATTGACCGCCGCTTATGGCTTGGGTGGCTTGGCGGTTTTGGCTGCCTTGTTCGGCAGCGGCTTGGTGCGCTTATCGGGGCAAGCGGCATGGCGCGTTTTGCGCGGGGCACGGCACTTGCGACACGGCCCGCGCGCCTATGCGGCCTTGCGCGGCATGGTCGCAGCACTCCATCCGAGCGCGCTCAAAAACAGGCTGCCCTTGCGCAAGGCCCAACAGGGCAATGCATCTGCCGCATTTGAGGTCGGCGATGAATTTGATGCGGGCCTCATCGATAATGACGCACCAAGCGCCAGCCACGTGCATGTGGCCGATAAAAAGCCGGCCCCGAAAACAGGTCGCCGCGCGGCGCGCGAAGCCCAAACCAAGCTCGCCTTTGACAAATCAACATATGAATTGCCGCCCTTGCGGCTCTTGACCGAGCATAAAAAACCGCGCCAGACAAGCACGCTCAGCAAGGATGCGCTGGAGGCCAATGCGCGCATGTTGGAGACGGTTTTGGCCGATTTCGGCATTAAGGGCACAATCGGGCAAGTGCGGCCGGGGCCGGTGGTGACACTTTATGAATTGGAACCGGCGGCCGGTGTGCGCTCCTCGCGCGTGGTCGGTCTGGCCGATGATATTGCGCGCTCTATGAGCGCCGTCTCGGCGCGCGTTGCGCCTGTGCCGGGCTCCAATGTCATCGGCATTGAGCTGCCCAATCAGACGCGCGAACTCGTATCCTTGCGCGAGCTTTTATCATCGAGTGATTTTGAAAGCGGCAAGTCGAAGCTGACCATGGCCTTGGGTAAAGATATTGGCGGCGCGCCGGTCATGTCGGACCTTGCGAAAATGCCACATTTATTGGTCGCCGGCACTACCGGTTCGGGTAAATCAGTCGGCATTAACACCATGATATTGTCTTTGCTCTATCGTCTGACGCCGGACCAATGCCGGCTTATTTTGGTTGACCCGAAAATGCTCGAATTATCGGTCTATGACGATATTCCGCATTTGCTGGCGCCGGTGGTGACCGAACCGAAAAAAGCCGTGGTCGCCTTGAAATGGGTGGTCCAGGAAATGGAAAACCGCTACCGCAAAATGGCCAAAATCGGCGTGCGCAATATTGACGGCTTTAATGAGCGCATGCGCGACGCTCAAAGCACCGGCGAAACCTTGTCGCGCCGCGTGCAAACCGGCTTTGACCCGGAAAGCGGCGAGGCGATTTATGAAGATGAGACAATCGAAACGGAAATTTTACCCTTTATTGTTGTGGTGATTGATGAGATGGCCGATTTGATGATGGTGGCGGGCAAAGAAATTGAAGCCGCCGTGCAGCGCTTGGCGCAAATGGCGCGCGCCGCCGGCGTGCACCTTATTACGGCGACCCAGCGCCCGTCGGTCGATGTCATTACCGGCACCATTAAGGCCAATTTCCCGAGCCGCATTTCCTTTCAGGTCACGTCGAAAATCGACAGCCGTACGGTTTTGGGCGAACAGGGGGCAGAGCAATTATTGGGCCAGGGCGACATGCTTTATATGGGCGGCGGCGGGCGTGTGCAGCGTGTGCATGGGCCGTTTGTCTCCGATGAGGAAGTCGAAAAAGTCGTCAGCTTTTTGAAAAAACAAGGCGTGCCCGACTATATTGAACAAGTGACGCAAGAGCCCGAAGAGGCACCCGATATGGAGGTCTCGAGCGGAGACGACCTTTATGACCAAGCGGTCGCCATTGTGACGCGCGACGGGCGCGCTTCGACCAGCTATGTGCAAAGGCGGCTTTCCATCGGCTATAATCGTGCCGCACGCTTGATTGAGCAAATGGAAGAACAGGGCGTCATCTCGCCGCCCAATCATGCCGGCAAGCGCGAAATTTTGGCAGGCAAACACTGATGATAAAAAATACAATCAACGCGAAAAGCGCGGGTTTATTGGGTTTGCTCGGCTGCCTTTTGACCGCGCCCCTTGCCGCCGCCCCGCTCACTGCGGCAGATGGGGCTTTTGTGACGCGCATCAATCAGGCCTTGAAAACCATGCCGCCCATGAGTGGGCGCTTTGAGCAAAAACTGCCCAATGGCGGCCATGCTGAGGGCAGTTACGCCATTGATTGGCCCGACCGTTTGCGCTTTGCCTATGATGGCGGTGGCGGCATTGTTACGGTAAAGGGCAAATTTGTTGCCGTGCAGGAACAGCCGGGCGGTGAGCCGAATTGGTTTCCCGTCGCGCTGACCCCTTTATCGGTTTTGCGCCGCGCCGTGGCCGACGGCATTGCGGCAAATATGGTGACCGATTTGACCCTGCGCGAGGATAATTATTCTATCACTTTAGAAGACCCGAGCGGTGAATTGCCGGGCAAGGCGCAGTTGTTTTTCACCCGCACGGGCGGCGCATTGCAGGGCGATCGGCTCTATGCTTGGCGGCTGACCGATGTACAAAACCTTGTGACGCTGGTGCGCCTGTCGGAAATCATTACCCATGACGCATTGGAAGCCGGTCATTTTGAGATTGTCGAAATTGAAGAGGATGATTACTAGCCGATGCGTGAGCCTTCAGAAAATGGCGATGAATGGCAAGCCAGCGCCGAGAGCCTTTTGGCGTTGGAAGCGGAGATTCCGCTTTTGTCGGCTTTGCGCGAATTTACCGAACGCGCGGCGCGCGCGCGATGGTTTGCCGAATTGGGCGAGCCGATTGACGGTGAAACGGCGCATTTGGCGCGCCTTTATTTGGACAGTCTCGGTTTCCCCGATGCCGAGCCGCTACCGGTTTTGAGCTGGGATGATGCGCTCGATGCGGCCGAAAGCGGCGATTTGAACAGCGAGGGCTGGGAAGTGGAAGAACAATTGCGCGCCGCCTTGACCGACCGCGTATTGGGAGCTGTGTCGGAAGACGGGCTTGGCGTGATGCTGGCGCATTTATCGGCCGCCTTGGCCGAGCCCTTGGCGGAAATGGCTGATGAAGCACTGATGATGGCCGACGAACCGCCCGATGCGATACGCGATTTGGCCGTCGGGGCGGCACAACAAGCGGCCTTTGGCGGCGCTTTGGCGCTGGCGGCGGCGGCGCTTGAAATGGCCGAAGCGGATGACCAACAAGCCGGCGAGGAAGCGCTGGAGCACCCGCTTTTACTACGTTACAGGCTTTTCGAACTGGGTCGCTGGCCATTGGCCTTAAGCGGGCGCAGCCTCAATTTATTCTAAATTTATCGAGCGGGAGATGCGGTGATGCGGATTGTCTCATGGAACATTAATTCGGTGCGCTTGCGCGAAAAACTGGTGCTCAAGCTGATGAAAAAGCTCGACCCGGACATTATTTGCCTGCAGGAAACCAAATGTCCGAATGATCAATTTCCCGAAAAAGCTTTTGCCAAAGCGGGCTTCTGCCATATCGCCAAAAACGGCATTAAGGGCTATCACGGGGTTGCGACCTTGTCGAAACATGCGATTATTGACAGCGACATTGTCGATTATTGCGGCAAGGGCGATGGTCGCCATATTGCCGTCACCGTAAAAGTCGGCAAAACAGCCAAGCCGGTCACGGTACATAATTTTTATGTGCCGGCCGGCGGCGTCGAACCCGACCCCGATATCAATGAAAAATTCGCCCATAAGCTGGCCTTTTTGAGCGAGATGCAGAACACCTTCAAAAAGATGAAAAAGCACGGAAAAGCGGCTGGTCAAGTGCTTTTGGGGGATTTGAATATCGCGCCCGGTGAGCACGATGTGTGGTCGTCCAAACAACTTAAAAATGTGGTCAGCCATACGGCGGTGGAAATTGCCGAATTGGCAAAAGTGCAGGCGGCGGCGCAATGGGATGATGTGGCGCGCCGCTTTGTGCCGCCCGAGGAAAAACTTTATAGCTGGTGGAGCTATCGGGCGCGTGATTGGGCCGCCTCCGATCGCGGACGCCGCCTTGACCATATTTGGGTGACCCCCGATTTATCCCCCGCCGTGTCGGATTATGGCGTGCTGCGTGCGGCGCGCGGATGGGAGCGTCCGTCCGACCACGCGCCGCTCTGGATTGATTTAAAGACCTAAATCCCCCACACTGTGTCCGTCGGGTCGACTTGGGAGAAGCGTTATGAATATGCAAGCGGTAATGAATGGGAACATTAAGGCGGTGTGCGCGCAAGCTGCGGCCGAGAGCGAAGCGACGGAAACGGCACGGCAATTATCACCGGAACTGGCGCGCGCTTTGGCGGCGGCGGGTTATTTTGACATGTTTGTGCCGAACGCTTTGGGCGGTCAGCAATTGGCACCTTCCGAGGCGATGGCGCGGTTTCATTTTTTGGCACGCCATGATGCGGCCAGCGCTTGGGTTACCATGATCGGCGCCACAACCGCTCTGGGTGCGGCTTATATTGACGGCGATATTGGCCGCGACATGTTCGCCGCCAAAGAGCGCATTACCTGCGGCATATTTGCCCCCAATGGACGCGCCGTGCGCGATGGCGATGATTATGTCGTTTCCGGTCGCTGGGCCTGGGCTTCGGGATCGGCCAATGCCGATTATATCGGACTTGGCTGCATGACGTTTGCGCATGAAGATGCCGAACCGTCGGGCAAAAATGTGCGCCTGCTCATGGTGCCGCGCGACAAAATCATTTTTCACGATACGTGGCACACAATGGGCCTGTGCGGCACATCTTCCGGGGATGTCGAATTGCGAGAGGTGCGGGTGCCGATGGCGCATAGTTATTCGCTGGCGACCGATACGCCTTGGGCTGAGGGCGCACTCTATCACATGCCGTATTTTGCGCTTCTCGCGGCCGGCGTGGCGGCCGTTGCTTTGGGCAATGCGCGCGCCGCCTTGGATGAGGTGATTGAGCTGGCGACCGCCAAAACGGCGCAAGGTCATAGCCGCAGCTTGGCCGAACGCAGCGGCGTGCAGGCGGCCCTGGCGCAAGGCGAAGCGGAATGGCGCGCCGCCCAAGCCTTATATGACACGACGCTGGCCGATTGTTGGCAAGCGGCGCAAGACAAGGCCGTCGCGCCTGAGATAAAGGCTGATTTGCGGCTGGCCTCGACCCATGCAGTGCGCAGCTGTGCCGATGTGGTGCGCCGCGTGCATGACATTGCCGGCGGCACATCGGTCTATAAAACCAGTGCCATTCAGCGCCGCTTGCGCGATGCGCAGACCATGACGCAACATATGATTACCAACGCCACGACTTATGAAATGACCGGTCGCGTCTTGCTTGGTGGTTATCATCCGGGCATGCAGCTCTAGCCGAACCCGCCAGTTTGTCGCAAGCGCGTCTCTTGCGCGTCGCATCCGAGCCGACTAACCTTGGACAGAAACTTTTGGGAGGGCATCATGCTTGGACATTACACCTCACCTTGGATGACCGAGGATTTGACGATTTTCAAAGATGCGGCCAGCAAATTCATGCAAGCCGAATTTGTGCCGCTGGCCGATAAATGGCACGACCAGGGCATGGTCGATCGCGAGGCATGGAACAAAGCCGGCGATGCGGGCCTGCTGTTGACCTCCATACCGGAAGAATATGGCGGCGGTGGCGGTGATTATCGCCATGAAGCAATACTGACCGAAGCGCAAACCCGCCTCGGCATTGGCGGTTGGGGGCAATCCGTGCATTCGCTGATTTGCTCGCATTATTTCCTCGCCTATGGCACGGAGGAGCAAAAGAAAAAATATCTGCCGAAAATGGCTTCCGGCGAAATGGTGTGCGCCATCGCCATGACCGAGCCCGGCACCGGTTCGGATTTGCAATCGGTCAAAACGACAGCGCTCAAAGATGGCAATGAATATGTCGTCAATGGCTCGAAAACCTTCATCACCAATGGCCAGCATTGCGATGTCGTTTTGGTGGTTGCCAAAACCGATCCGAGCCAAGGTGCCAAAGGCATCTCATTAATGGTGGTCGAGACCGAAACGGACGGTTTTGCGCGCGGCCGCAATCTTGACAAAATGGGGCAGCATGCCGCCGATACGTCAGAATTGTTTTTCGACAATGTGCGCGTGCCGGCTGACAGTGTTTTGGGCGGCGAAGAGGGGCAAGGCTTTTATCAGCTTATGCAGCAATTGCCGGCCGAGCGTTTGGTCATTGCCAATGGTGCGGTGGCAGCGATTGAGCGCGCCATTGAATTGACGCTGGATTATACGCGCGAGCGCGAAACTTTCGGCAATGCGATTTTCGATTATCAAAACACCCAGTTCAAACTGGCCGAGTGCAAGGCCGATTGGATGGCGGCGCGCGCCATGGTCGACCAGCTGACGCAGCAACTCATGGACGGCACGCTTGATGCCAATACGGCGGCCGCAGCGAAATTTTGGTGCACCGAGCGCGAAAATCAGGTGATTGATACATGCCTGCAATTTTTCGGCGGCTGGGGCTATATGGATGAATATCCGATCAGCCGCATGTATACTGACAGTCGCGTGCAGCGTATTTATGGCGGCTCCAATGAAATCATGCGCATGCTGGTGGCGCGCGCGCTGTAAAAGCACCCAGATTGTTTTCAAAATTTTTTAATGGCACTGCCGGTTTTCGCTGGCAGTGCTTTTGCTTTTGGGTAAGCTTGCCAAATTGGAGGCCAAGCTGATGATAAGTTTCAAAACCCGCGCTGCTCTGTGGCGCGCTGCCCCTTTCGCGCTGATGGCAGCAGGGCTGTTTTCCCCGACACTATTGATGGCGCAATCTGCTGATCTGGCGATGGATGCGGCCGGCGAGAGCGCTGCGCCGGGCTTTTGGTCGCTCTTGTTTTCAAAAGGCGGTCTGGTGACATGGGTGATTGCCCTATTATCGGCGGTCGGCTTGCCGATTGCCGCGGTCAAACTTTATGAATTTTACCGCATGGATATTTTCCGCCCCTACGGCTTTGAGGAGGCGTTGAGCGATATGCGGCGTGGCAAAACGGCGGGGCTGGCAGCACGGCTCGACGCATTGGCGCATCCGGCTGCACCGCTTATTGCTTTTGCTTTGAGCCAAAGCGGCGGCGACCGCTTGACGGGGTCCGTGTTGCGCGAAGAATTGACGCGCCGCGCGCAATTTTTGGTGCGGCATTTATCGCGTCATATTTGGGTGCTGGAATTAATCGCCGCCTCGGCCCCGCTTTTCGGCCTATTGGGCACGGTGCTTGGCATGATCGTCGCTTTCCAAGGTGTCGGCCAGGGGGTCGGTGGCGCCGATACGGCACTTCTCGCAGCCGGCATTTGGGAGGCGCTTTTGACGACGGCTTTCGGGCTTGGCGTCGCCTTGCCGTTTTCCATCCTCGCCGCCGTGTTCAATAATGCGGTCGATGGGGTGCGCGATATGGTGGAAGATGCGCTGACCGAAATATTGGTGCGCGCCGATAACCGCAATGCGGCGCGCAGTGAGGAATAATCCATGCAAATGACCCGCCGCCGCCGCCGCGCCGGATTTATGGGGCTGACGCCGCTCATTGACATGATTTTTCTGCTGCTCTTATTTTTTTTGCTGGGCTCGGATTTCGTCACTTATGGGCAAAGCCGCCTCGCCCCGCCGCGCGGCTCCGGCGGTGACACCAGCGCCGCCCCGCCCGTGCTGATTACCTTGGCCGAAAACGGGGCGCTCAGTTGGAACGGCGCACCGGTCGATAAAGCGTTTGTGACCCGCGAAACCGCACGCCTGGTGGCGCTGAACGAAGAGCAGAGCATGGTGCTGATGCCGGCCGGCGCGGCCAATATTCAGCAAGTCAGCGAGATTATGGATGTGTTGCATCACGCCGGTGCGCGATCCATGACACTGGAGCGCGATGTGTTTGATATTGATTTGGCGGATTTTTGACATGCAGCTGAAAGAAACGCGCCGAGACATTAAATCGATTGATTTGCTGCCGCTCATCAATGTCGTCTTCCTTTTGATCTTGTTCGTATTGATTGCCGGTCGCCCTTCGACCAATCATCCGGCGGGCCTTGAAGTGGCGCGCAGCACGGTTGAGACGGCGCATCAGGGGGCGGCGCTGTCGGTTTGGCTGAAACAAGATGACAGGTTTTATCTGTCCGAAAGCAAGCCCGTTACGTTGACCGAATTGGCTCAATTGGTCGACGAAAAAGGTTTGGCGGCGCAGGGCCTGCCCTTGGAATTGATTGCCGATCGGCGCGCCCATGCCAAACCGTTAATGGCGTTTCGCCGTGCCATGGCGCGCGCCGGTATCGGCGAAATAAGGCTGAAAACCGAATTTGCCGCACCGTCTGAGGCGGGTGGGGGCTGAGCGTGAGGCGCCCGAATGGATAAAAATGCCCAAAAAAGCGGCTGGTTTAGCCGGATGCGGGCGCGCCTTATTGCCGTGCCGAGGCGCGTTTGGCTGGCCCTTTTGGCGGCCTCCCTGGTGGCCCATATCATCGCCGTCGGGTTTGTTTTGGTGTTACTTTTTGGCGGCGAGCGCGGCGGTGGCGATGCCTCGGACAGTTTGGTTATTTCATCGGGCGAAGCGGCGCCCGAAGATATTGATCTCGACTTGCCGCAGAATATGCCGGTCGAAGTGCCGCGCATGGCCGAGGCCCAGCTTGATTTGTCAGAGCTTTTGGAAGTGCCTTTGGAAGCCGATTTCAATGATTTGATGATGGATAATGCGCAAATGGCGGCGATTGCGCCGGCCATGCCGCTGCCCAGCGCTGCCGTCACCCAGCGTGCCATGTCGGGCGGCGGGCTGATTTCCGGCGTACCGCAAAGCTTTGCCGATTATATTCAGCATTTACAAAAAACCGGCATTGATGTGGTGTTCGCCATTGATGCCACCGGCTCCATGGTCTGGGTGCATCGCACGGTGCGCGAGCGGATGACGCAATTGGCGGCCTATGTGCGTGGGTTGGTGCCCTTGGCGCGTTTCGGCATTATCGCCTATCGCGATTATAATGATATTGATTTCGTCACCCGCATTTCGCAGCCCAGTTTCGATATTGAGCGTGCGCGGCTTTTTATGGGCGGCATTGATGCTTTGGGCGGTGGCGACCATCCAGAAGCGGTAACGCAAGCCTTGCGCGACAGCGAAAATAGTATCGGCTGGCGCAGCGGCGCGCAGCGTGTTGTCATTATTATCGGCGATGCGCCCCCGCATGCGCGCGAATTGGCCGAGGCGGCGGAGATTGCCGAACGCTTTAAATCGCGCGGTGGCCGCCTGTCGCTTTTGGACAGTCGTGTTGAGGCCAATCGTGCCCTTTTGGGGCGCGGCAAGCCGACCGGCTCAGGTGTCGATTTGGTCAAGCAGGGTGTCATGCCGGTATTTCGAAGGCTGGCCCGTTTGGGCGGCGGCACGGCAGCCACTTTGGCGGCCGAGCGGCAATTGATGAAAACCCTGGCTCTGCTGATTTTCGACGATCGGTTTCACGATGAGTTGGCTCCGTTTCTGGCCAATTTGGAGTAAGCCATGCCGCGTTACCTCACCTTTTTCCTTTTGCTCTTCGCGCCGGTCACGGCACTGGCTTGCGGCGCGCCGTCGCATCTTTTGACCGCGCCACCGCAACAGATTTTGCGCGGGCTTGAAAAAAACAATGCGCCTTATCTGGCCGCTATGGATGATTATTCGATCGCCATGGAAGCCTGTTATGACGGCCCACAAGGGCCGTTGCAATTGGCGCCGCATGTGAAAGCGGCCCAGACTTTGCACATCAATATGGCGGCCATGCGCCGCTTGGCCGAAGATGCCGTGCGCGATAATGAGTTTTCCTATGAAGCGCTCTTATCGTCGCCGCTATGGGGCGATATTGAGGCCATGCGTGTGGCTGCTGCCTATAGCGAAGCGTGGGGTGCTTTGGCCATGGCGGTGCGCCAGATTTCGGCCGAAGACAAAAAACAAGCGCTCGCCGCCGCCACCAAAGCAATGCAGCAATTGACTTTCGAGTTCAAACATCCGGTTGTGGTACAGCGCGCCATGTATGGTTTGGCGACGGCACAAATTGAGGGCGGAGGTCTGGCATTGGCGGTGGCGACATTGACGCGGCTCAAGCAATCTTTGGCGCGCGGCGGTGACGCCGATTTCAAAAAATCGGTCGATGCATTTTATGCCCGCATTACGGCACCCGGCTATCAGCCGCCTGCCCCTTTATTTGAGAAGCCCGAAACCGGCATAGACCCGAATGGCCGTCTGGTTCTGACCGGCAAAGCCGGTGAGGATGCGGTCAAATTGGCGCGCATCGCCATGGGTGAGGCGCGTCCGGCATCGGAAATTATCGGCATTTTGGAACCGGCCTTGCGCGGCACGCGCGACAGCGCCCGCGCCGCTTTGGCATTGATTGCGCGTGACCAGCTTTTGTTAAGGGCAATGGATTATGCGCCCGGGCCGTCATTGCGGGTCATGCGGCGCGCCTTTGCCGATGGGCAATATGGCCAACTGGTTGCCAGCTGGCCCGATTTGAAACCCTATTATCCGCTTCTGCCTGAAGGCTTGAAACGGCAGGTTGATTATCAGATGGGCGTAGCGCGGCTTAATTTGGGAGAACTGGCTTTGGCGCTTGACCATTTGCGCGCGGCCCGCAAAACCACACCGCCAGGCACTGAGGCGGTGCGCCTCGACAAGCTGATCGTATTGGCTCGCCTGTCCCTTGATAAGGTGCCCGATGCGCCGCGCATTGCCTTGGCCAAGCAATATATGCGCCCGGCCTCAAAAACACAAAAACCACGCGCCATTGATGATGCGCCGCCAACGCCGGAAGCGGCGCTTGATGAGATGCTCGATTTGCGCGCCCGTATTGTGCTGGCGCGCCATGCCGCGACGCAAGCCGATTGGGCGGCGGCTGACGGTTTTTTGACCGGCATCGGGCCGACGCAACCGGCCTATCAATTGTTTCTCGGCATGCGCGTGCGGCTTTTGGCCGAAGCGGTGCGCGGACGTATGAAGGAGGGCGAAAGCGCCAAAGATATAAGCAGCACGGCGCGCGGCGGCCATATTCTTTACCGGCTATGGCGCGACAGCGCGTGCCCGCCGGGTTGTCCCAAGAGCAATTATTTGGCCGTGCATCGCGCCGCTTTCGAGACCGCCCTTATGGGCAAGCTTCCGAGCACCGCATTCGGCTATGGTTGGGGCGGCTATGTTGAAGCCGGTGGCGACATCAAGCCATTTGTCGAACGCGCTTTAGCCTATTTGGTCGATCAAGCCGATGCCGAGCGGCTTTTGGTATTATTGGAAAATGACAATGAAGAATTGGCCGCTTTTATTTTGAACCAATGGAAAAGCCATTTGCGCGGGCGCGCCAAAAAGCCGGGTTTTGATGGCCGCTACCAATTTTTGGGCAGCCTGGCCGATATGCAGGGACGGCCCCAAGCGGTTCTGTTGGAAGCCTTGATTGAACATGATTTGGCGCAGGGTGACTTGGCCAACGCGCTGCTCCATGCCGAAGCTTTGGCGGCCGGTTTTCCCCGTCGCCCGTCGGCATGGTTTTGGCGCGCCGCCGCCCTGCAGGCCAATCAGCGCGGACTGGAAGCGGCGCGGGCCTTGTCATCATTGGCGCAGCGCACGCCGTCAGATGATCCCGTCGGCATGGGTGCGCGGCTCGGTCTTGCCGCTCTGTTTGTTGAATTGGAGCGCGGCGCGCAAGCATGTGCCATGCGGGAAAAAATATTCTCGCGGCCACAAGCCGGCGCGCATTGGCGCGCGGCGGCAAAGGTTTTTCCGCCGTTGAACGATTGGCAAAAAACCATAGATGATTTTTGCCGCTAACCGCCCGCTGCTAATGGCGGAAATGGCGCATGCCGGTAAACAACATGGCGAGACCGGCCTCATCGGCGGCGGCAATGACTTCTTCATCGCGTATTGAGCCGCCCGGCTGGATGATCGCCGTGGCCCCCGCTTGGGCCGCGCTCAACAGACCATCGGCAAAGGGGAAGAAAGCGTCGGAGGCAACCACTGAGCCTTCCGCCAAAGGCGCTGACGCGCCGCACGCTTCGGCTGCATCGGCGCTCTTGCGCGCGGCAATGCGCGAGCTGTCCAGTCGGCTCATTTGTCCCGCCCCAATGCCGACCGTGGCTTGCTCTTTCACATAGACAATGGCATTGGATTTGACGTGTTTGGCGACGCGCCAAGCGAACAGCAAGTCTTGCATTTCGGCGGCGCTTGGCTGCCTTTTGGTGACGCAGCTCACATCGTCAATGCCAATATGGCCATTATCGCGATTCTGCACCAAATAACCGCCCGCCACATTGCGCACAGACAGGCCGTCATCATGCGGCGCCGGCAGACCGTCGGTCAGCAACAGGCGCAGGTTTTTCTTGGCGGCAATAATCTCGCACGCTGCCTTATCGGCATCGGGGGCGATAATCACTTCGGTGAAAATATCGCTGATCGCTTCTGCCGTCGGCGCGTCAAGTTTTTGGTTCATGGCTATAATGCCGCCAAAAGCCGAGACCGGATCGCAGCGCAGCGCTTTGGCAAAAGCGTCGGCTGCTGTCTCGCCAAGGGCGACGCCGCATGGATTGGCGTGTTTGATAATGGCGCAAGCAAACGCGTCCCGGTCCATTTCGCTGACCAATTCAAACGCCGCATCCGTGTCATTAATGTTATTATAGGACAAAGCTTTGCCTTGAATTTGCCGCGCCGTGGCAACGCCTTTGCGTGGCTTGTCACCGGCATAAAAACCGGCTTGCTGGTGCGGGTTTTCGCCATAGCGCAAAGCTTGATTGAGCTTGCCGCCAAAGGCGCGATAGGGCGGCATGGCAATATCAAGCGCACCGGCCATCCAATTGGAGATCGCCGCGTCATAGGCCGCAGTGCGGGCATAGGCTTTTTGCGCCAGGCGGCGTCGCAGGCTTTGCGTCGTGCCGCCCTCGGCCAATGCCGCCAGCACCTCGTCATAATCATCATTATCAATCAGCACGGCGACATCTTCATGGTTTTTTGCCGCGGCGCGGATCATGGCCGGCCCGCCAATGTCGATATTTTCAACGCAAGCGGCATAATCGCCGCCGCCGGCAACCGTCGCTTCAAACGGGTAAAGATTGACCACCAGCAAATCAATCGGAACAATGGCATGGGCCTGCATGGCCGCTTGATGGTCTTGATTGTCGCGTATTGCCAGCAACCCGCCATGCACCATGGGATGCAATGTCTTGACGCGGCCATCCATCATTTCGGGAAAGCCGGTCAGTTCGGAGACATCTTTGACCGCCAGGCCGTGTTCCGCCAAAAGCGCCGCCGTGCCGCCGGTCGATATCAGTTCGACGCCAAGCGCCACCAGTTTTTCGGCAAATGCGACAATGCCGTCCTTATCGGAGACCGATAGGAGGGCGCGGTGAACGGGTTTTACATCAGACATTCGGGTTCCTCTTGCTTTCTAAATCAAGTGCGTTTCCATGTTAGCGCCGCCGCCGCACCGTCTGCCGACCGGCATAGCGCAGCGCCCAACGTATCAGCGTGTCGCCATGCGCCAACCTGCCCTGCACCGACAATTGTTGGCAGCGTTGCGGTATGCCGCTTTGTCCCATATAGACGCTTTCTTCTATCTTCAGCGGCGTGGTTGCGGCGCTGGCGAGGCGAAACTGCCAGCCATGACCGCTTGGTGTCAGCAGCAAAACCGCATCACCGCCGCCTTGCAGGCTGGCTTTGACTTGCGGGTGAAGGTGAAAGCGCAAATGAAATCCTGCCCCTTCCAAAGGGCGATGGTTCATATCGGCGAGCAGCATATCCTCGCCACGAATATCCTCGCCCGCCGCATCGATGAAAAAGCGACGATTATGGCGCACGCCATGAGTGTCGAGAAAAATCGCATGGCTGGTTTCCAGCCAAATGCCGGTTTTGTCTTCAACGCGGCGGCCGGTGACGTGCCAGGCCTCGCCCTTGACGCGCGGACCGAGCCGTTTGGCGGCCAAGCCCTGGCGTAAAAACGGGTCCGTCACATCGGCGTCAAAAGCCAATGTCGAATGCGCCGCCAAACCGCGCGCCGCCAATTGCCAATCCCTGCCATGCACCAAATTGGGGCCGCAATTGACAATCAGCCGATCGCCGCCATGGCTCATTTCAAAGGCCAAAGGGGCGGCATGGGCGGCAATGGAATGCGCACCGCGTGGCGCATCGCCGACATCGACCAGCACACAGGCGTCTCCAGCATCGAGGCGCTGATAGCCGCTTTTCTGGGCGAAACTGATCGGCTTGGCGGCTTTATCGGTAACTGCATTAAGGGCTGCGGCATCGCCTTCCAGCCCGCCGTGAAACACCGCCAGACGGCCGTCCTTATGACGCAGCATGGCCAAAAGGGTTTGCATATTTTGCCGCGCTGAAACAATCGAAGTCGGCAATGCCACTTGCCGCGCCTCCAGCACCACTTCCAAAGCCAAAAGATCGGACAGTAAATCGGCCAAAAGCGCCGGATTGCGCGACGCGTGCCCGCCATCGGGGAGAATTTGGCGGCGTATTTCGCGGTCCAATAAATCCATAGCGCGGCGTAAAATCTGCCCCTGTTGTGGCAAGGCGCAAGCCGCCAAGGCCAGCCCCAAAGCGCCTTGCAAGCGGTCAACGCCGTCATCGCACTGACCGACCAATTTTTCCAACCAACGTGTTTGCGCTGAAAAGCTGGCATGAATGCGCGCCAAGGCCTGCCCGTCAAAGCCGCTTTTGACTTGCGAGAGCGCTTGCGCCCAGCGCATCAACCGCCGCCCGACCAAAGCCGGGCGCATTGGCGCGCGCTGATAAAGATAGGGCCCCAGCACCCAATGCAATATGGCTTGCCGCACCGCCTTATGGCCGCCGCCATCGGCCACGGCCAAGACATCGGGCAGCCAGACAAATTCATGCAGGCTGTCGCGCCAATCGGCGCTGGGCGGCGTCAGGTCAAACGGCAAATGGCCAGGCCCGCGCAACACCCCGCCGCGCAAGGAATAATCACCGGCCAGCCAGCTTTCGCCGCGCAATGGATTGCCGGGGCGCAAATCGGCCGGATAATCAAATTGGGTCGGCTCATTGGCGCCGCGCCAGAGGCCGCGCGCCAAAGGCGAACGGTAAAAGGAAAATGTTAGATTTTGCCGCAGCCGCGCAAATGTGGCGGAAAGCGTTTCAAAGCGCGAGGCAAGACGCGCGCGCGCCATTAAACCCCCGCGCTGCGCAAGGCGGCAATATTTTCGGCATATTTCTGAGGCCCGCCCTGAAAGGTCGCCGTGCCGGCCACCAGCATGCTGGCACCGGCAGCAATCACCTTGCCTGCAGTTTCGCGATTGACACCGCCATCTACCTCAAGCTCAATACCGCGGCCTGATGCATCAATCATGGCGCGCAAGGTTTTAATCTTGTCGAGCTGGCTTTCAATAAAGCTTTGGCCACCAAAGCCCGGATTGACCGACATGACAAGAATAAGGTCAATATCACCCATCAGACTGTCGAGCACGGATACCGAGGTGGCCGGATTGAGCGACACGCCGACTTTGCAACCGGCAGCGCGAATGGCTTGCGCCGTGCGGTGCGGATGCGGCCCGGCCTCGGGGTGAAAAGTGATAATCTCGGCACCGGCCTCGGCAAAGGCGGTGATATAGGGGTCGACCGGCGCAATCATCAAATGCACATCCAAAGGCTTTGAGGCGTGCGGGTGAATGGCTTTCACCACATCAGGGCCAATGGTCAGATTGGGCACAAAATGCCCGTCCATCACATCGACATGCACATAATCGCAGCCGGCCTCACAAATGGCGGCGACTTCTTCGCCGAGCCGCGCAAAATCGGCGGAAAGAATGGAAGGAGAAATTTTGACGTCTGTCATTCGTCTTTAACCCGTCTTAAGGTGCCGATTAAGTGTCTCCGCACGCCGTGTCACTTGTTATTTTCTGTAAAGCGTTTTGGCGCAAACGACAAGCATATGCATGGCCAAAGCGCGGCAATTGAGGCGCTTATTCAGAGGTTTTTGGTGCTTCAGGCTCACCCACGCTTGCGCAGCAGCGCCAAATAGAACCCGTCCATATTTTCATCCGGCGTGAAACGTTTGGGCGGTGTCGTTTCATCAAGGGCAAAGTCATGGCGGGCTTCAAGAAATTGCGCGATCTGTGCTTCGCCTTCTTGCGGCTGCAAAGAACATACGCCATAGGCCAAAAAGCCGCCCGGTATCACCCAATCGGCGGCGCGCGCCAAAAGCGCGGCTTGCAGGTCCACCAGCTTGGCCATGGCGGCGGGGCTACGATGGCGCAATAAGTCAGGATGGCGGCGCAGCGTGCCGGTAGCGGTGCACGGCGCGTCCAGCAAGACAGCGTCATAGGGGTCGCGCGGCGTCCAGTCCAGCGCATTGGCGGCGACAAGCTCGGCGGACATATGCGTGCGCTTCAGATTATCGGCGAGACGCTGCAGCCGCGTCTTGGATATATCGAGCGCGGTTACTTTGTGACCGGCAGCCGCCAATTGCATGGTCTTGCCGCCCGGCGCGGCGCATAAATCGAGCACATCTGCCGGCGCGTCCAGCATCGCCGTCAAAGCCGGTGCAAGCTGACCGGCAGCGGCGTTTTGCACCCAGAAATCACCTTCGGTAAATCCGGCAAGCTTGGTTATATTGGTGCCTTCAGCAAGCCGGATATGGGTCGGGCTGACGCTTTGCCCGGCAGATTGCCCGCCATGCTGTGCCAGCCAGTTTTCGGCGGCAGCGGGGTTTTTGAAACACAAATCGAGCGGCGGCGTATGGGCAAGACTGGCCGCGATGGCCATGGCTTTGTCGCGCCCATAAAATTCTTGCCAATTGGCGCGCAGCCAATCGGGAATATTGGCCAGCGGGTCGGGCGCCGGCACAGTGCCGCTTTCTTGCGCGCGGGACATATTGCGCAGCACCGCATTAATCAGTCCGCGATAGGGTTGTTCGCGCCGTCCCGTTGCGGCCACGGTCTCGTGCAAAGCGGCATGGGCGGGCACGTTCATATATAAGAGTTGCGCCGCGCCAATGAATAAAAGCGGCTGCGCCAGAGAGTTGCGCGGCGGCATTTTTTTGACCAATGACTTTAAGAAATCTTCAATCTCGCCAAAATGCCGGAGCGCCGCCTGCACTATGGCATCGGCCAGATTGCGCTCGCTATCGTTTAAATCGCTCAATTTATCGCGCGCTTCATCCAGTGTTTTGCCGCGCATAATGGCCCCCAACATGGCGGCGGCGGCGCGCCGTGCGCTGTTTTTGCCGCGGCCTTTATTGGGGCCGCTGCCGGTTTTGCGCGGCTCATTTGCTTGCGAACTCATGTCGCGGTTACACCATCTTGGCAAGCCGCCCGCAAGCCCCCATATCTCGCATATGGAAAAAACCGATAAGACAGAGGCAGAAAAACGCCGAGCGGCGCAACAAGCCGCTTTGAAAGAAGCGGCGGAACGCCGCGCTGCGCTCACCTCCGGCCCGCGCCCGAAAGAAAAGGGCGGGCAAGACGGCCCCGAGCCGACGCGCTATGGCGATTGGGAAAAAGCCGGCATTGTCTCTGATTTTTGAGTCTCTGATTTTTAAGCTTCCGATTTTTGAGTTTCTGACTTTTAAACCTTGAGCTTTATGGCGTGCCTCGCTTAGGATTTCAGCCTGTATTTTCAGAGTCTTGGGGAGGACGTCATGATTGACATTTCAGGTGAGTGCGCGGCACGCTTCAATGCGGCGAAGGACGTGATGGCGCAATCGATTGCTGCAGGCGATGATATTGGTGCGTCATTTGCCGTTTCGCTTGACGGCGAGATGGTGGTCGATATATGGGGTGGCACGCTGGATGCGGAAGGCACGCAAGCTTGGCAGCAAGACACCATCGTCAATGTTTATTCGACCACCAAGCCCATGTCGTTTCTATGCGCGCTGGTTCTCGCCAGCCGCGGGCTTTTAGATTTTGATGAAAATGTCGCGCATTACTGGCCCGAATTTGCCGAGAACGGTAAAGACGAGGTTAAAATCTGGCATGTTATGAACCATGCGGCCGGCCTGTCGGGCATGGATGTCATGGTGACGCCCGAGGAGATGTATGATTGGGATAAAATGACCGGCCTGTTGGCGGCGCAAGCGCCGTGGTGGGAGCCAGGCAGCGCGGTCGGCTATCACGCCATTACGCAAGGCTATTTGATCGGCGAAATTGTCCGGCGCATTAGTGGTAAAACATTGGGACAATTTTTTCGCGACGAGATTGCCAAGCCGCTCGAGGCCGATTTCTTCATCGGCGTGCCGGACAGTGAATTTCATCGCATCGGCAAATTGACGCCCTTTGGCGATGGCGAGGCCGAAGCGATTGCTGACAGCGCGTCGATTGCCGCCCGCACCTTCCGCAGCCCGTTTTCTCCGGCCCGCTATAGCTGGACCGATGATTTCCGCCGCGCTGAATTGCCCGCTTTAAACGGCCACGGCAATGCGCGCTCAGTGGTGCGCACCCACACGCCCTTGGCCTGCGGCGGTAGCGCTTTCGGGGTTGATTTAGTGTCGCCTGAAATGGCCAAAGCGGTCATGACACCGCGCATTTCGGGCCATGATATGGTGCTGCAAATACCCGTCCAATTCGGTCTCGGTTACGGCATTGTGTCTGATGATGTGCCTTTGGCGCCCAATAAAAATACCTGTTTTTGGGGCGGCTGGGGCGGCTCGCTGGTGGTGGTTGACCAAGATGCTGGCCTTTGCGCAGCGTTTGTGATGAATAAAATGGGCGAGGGCACGACCGGTGATATGCGCGCCATCAGCCTTTTGCACACCGTGTTTGCCGCGCTCGCCGATTAGCACGCAAATTTTCAATTCAACCGCAGGTTGCTGGCAGCGCGTCAGCAATCGCGTTAACTTATTTTTGGCTCTAACTCAATATTGCTTAAGAACCGGCCCTCGGGTCGGGTCTTTCGCTAAATAAAATACCGCTCGCGGAAATAGGCGAGACTATCTTGAGCAATCGAGTTAGAGCCCGGCCCGACACTGATGTCGGGTTGAGGCTGAAAGTTGAGGGAGTTTGAAAATGCGCGTTTTGAGTGTGATTTGTGTCTTATTCTTGTCGCCGCTGATAAGCGCGGCGCAGGCCAAACAGGTTTTGCCCGGCCCGTTCCCGTTTGAGCTTGTGGAGGTGATTGACGGCGATACGTTTCGCGCCCGTGTCGATATTTGGCTCGGCCAAACCGTCACGGTGAAAGTGCGGCTGAAAGGCGTTGATACGCCGGAAATGAACGGCAAATGCGCGGCTGAGAAAAAATTGGCGCGGCAAGCCAAAGCCTTTGCCGAAAACTGGCTCAGAAAAAACCAAGCGCAGCTGACAAACGTCCATTACGGCACATATGCGGGGCGCGTGCTGGCCACGGCGCAGATAGTAAACGGCGACAGCCTGTCGGCTGCGCTGCTTTCTGAAAATCTCGCCAAGCCTTATCGCGGGCGGCGCGCCCAATGGTGCGCTTGATTAATCGGCGCGGTTTTGTCTGTTGTCGATAAGGTCATCGACCACGGCCGGATCGGCCAATGTTGAGGTATCGCCCAAATTGGAAAAATCATCTTCGGCAATTTTTCGTAAGATACGCCGCATGATTTTGCCCGAGCGTGTTTTCGGTAGGCCGGGGGCAAATTGAATGAGATCGGGCGAGGCAATCGGACCGATTTCTTTTCGTACCCATTGAACCAGCTCGGCTTTCAAATCATCATCGCCCGCCAATCCGGCATTCAAAGTGACATAGCAATAAATGCCTTGGCCTTTAATGTCGTGCGGATAACCGACCACGGCGGCTTCGGCCACTTGGCCATGCGCCACCAGCGCGCTTTCCACTTCCGCCGTGCCCAGCCGATGGCCGGAAATATTCAGCACATCATCGACGCGGCCGGTAATCCAATAATAGCCGTCTTCGTCGCGGCGGCAGCCATCGCCGGTGAAATAAAAGCCCGGATATTGTGAGAAATAAGTTTCGATAAAACGCTTATGGTCGCCATAAACGGTGCGCATTTGCCCGGGCCAGCTATCGGTAATGCATAAATTGCCCGAAGCCGCGCCCGTTAATTCCTTGCCATCGGCATCGACCAGCATCGGCTTCACACCAAAGAAAGGCCGTGTCGCCGAGCCGGGCTTCAGCGCGGTGGCGCCGGGCAGAGGCGTGATGAGAATGCCGCCCGTTTCGGTTTGCCACCATGTGTCGACAATCGGGCTTTTGCCTTCACCGACGACATTATAATACCACAGCCAGGCTTCCGGATTGATCGGCTCACCGACCGAGCCGAGAAGCCTTAAACTGTCGCGCTTGGTGGCTTTAACCGGCCCATCGCCTTCGCGCATCAGCGCGCGCAAAGCGGTCGGCGCCGTGTAGAAAATATTGACCTGATGCTTGTCGCATACCTGCCAAAAGCGCGAATTGTCCGGATAGTTCGGCACGCCCTCAAACATTAAACTGGTCGCGCCATTGGCCAGCGGCCCATAGACAATATAAGAATGACCCGTCACCCAGCCGACATCGGCTGTGCACCAATAAATATCGCCGTCTTTATAGTCGAACACATATTGATGCGTCATCGAGGCATAGACCATATAGCCGCCGGTCGTGTGCAGCACACCTTTCGGTTTGCCGGTCGAACCGGACGTATAAAGAATGAAAAGCGGGTCCTCGGCATTCATTTCTTCGGCCGGGCAATCTTTATCGGCTTTTTCTTTTTCTTGGTGATACCAGACATCGCGCCCGTCTTGCATGGCCACGCCGGCGCCGGTGCGCTCCACGACAATCACGCTGGTGACATCGGGGCATTGGGCGAGCGCTGCATCGGTATTGGCTTTCAGCGGAATTTTTTTGCCGCCGCGCACGCCCTCATCGGCTGTGATGACGCATGTGCTGTCGCAATCGAGAATGCGCCCGGCCAAAGCGTCGGGTGAAAAGCCGCCAAACACCACGGAATGCACCGCGCCAATGCGCGCGCAGGCCAGCATGGCATAGGTGGCTTCGGGTATCATCGGCATGTAAATGGTGACGCGGTCACCCTTTTTGACGCCTTGCGCTTTCAGCACATTGGCAAATTTGCACACTTCTTCGTGCAATTGGGCGTAGGTGATGCGCGCGTCTTGGGTTGGCTCATCGCCCTCCCAAATAATCGCCACTTGGTCGCCGCGCGTCTCGACATGGCGGTCAACGCAATTGACGCAGGCGTTTAACGTGCCGTCCTCATACCATTTAATCGACACGTCATCCTTGCCGTAATGGGTGTTTTTGACTTTTGAAAACGGCTTTATCCAATCAATGCGCCGGCCGTGCTCGGCCCAAAACCCGCCCGCATCCTCAAGGCTGCGCGCATACATGTCTTGATATTGCGCGTCATTGACCAGCGCCGCATCGGCAAGCGCTTGTGATACCTGAAAAACCTGCTCATCTGCCATGGCCATCTCCCTTGTTCTTATGGCTGGAGAGTAGAATAGGAAAGCCGCATCTTGCAAGCCTGTCAGGGTTGTTCGGTCGATAGATAAATATGGCCGGCGCGCGCGCTCAAGGCGACGCGCCTGAGATTTTGGCCGCGACACGGGCCGTCAAAACACGCGCCGTCAAAATGAAAGCGCGCGCCATGCGCCGAGCAAATCAGCGCATCGCCATCGGCGCTTAAAAAACGATCGGGAAAGGTCTCCAACGGCAACCCCATATGCGGGCATTGATTGACAAAGCCGGTGAGCGCGTCGCCGCGCCGCCATATGATGAGCTCAAGCTTTTCATCATCGTCGCCGTAAAGCGTAAAGCCGCGCGCCGCGTCGGGCGGCATATCGGCCAGCGTGCAAATTTCCCGCTCTTCTTGCGGCCACCAAGCGGGCGCGGTTTTACTTATAGGGGTTTTCGGCATTGGGGTTGAGGCCGGCCATTTTGCAAACATATGTCCATTCTTTAGCCGTCACCGGCTGCACGGAAAGTCTGGAATTATTGACCAGCACCATATTTTCCAAGTTCGGGTCGGCTTTTATTTCGGCTAAGGTAACGTGATGGGCGGCGGTCTCAAGGGCCACAATATCGACCATGCCGAAGCGGCCTTTCGGGTCCGTATGGTCGGGATAATGTTCCTTAATCACTTCAACCGAGCCCATAATGCGCTTTTCATTGACCGAGTGATAAAAAAATCCCTTATCGCCCAGCTTCATCGCTTTCATGTGTTTATTGGCGAGAAAATTCCTGACCCCGTCCCAATGCTCGCCCTTGCCTTTGCGGTCGAGCTGGTCTTGCCAGCCCCATGTATTGGGTTCGGATTTGAAAAGCCAATAAGCCATTTTACGCTTCCTTATGCATTGGGGTCTGAAAGCCCGCCGATCAAATGGTTCCAGCGGCGGATTTCCACCGCTTCAAACAGCCCCGCTTTATGATAGGGGTCATTATCGACAAAGGCTTGCGCCTCTTGGCGCGTCGCCACATCGAGCAGCAATAAAGTGCCGATCATGGTCTCGCCATCATCGGTTGTAAACGGGCCGGCGGTTTTCACCCCGTCCTGCGCCAACACATAAGCGACATGGTCTGCGCGGTTTTCCAGCCGCAAAGCTTCGCTGTCGGGTTTGTCGAAAGCCATAATCACATACATGTTTCGCTCCTTAAATCTCGCGGGTAATCGGACGCGCCAGCAGTTCGGCAATCGCTTCATCAACGCTCATTGTGCCGCTGACGATCGCATTGACGGCGCGGCAAATCGGCATATCTAGGCCATGTTTTTCGGCCAATTGGGCGACCGCTGCGGCGCTCATCGCCCCTTCCGAAACGGAATTGCGTGCGCCCAAAACGGTTGCGGCATCGGCCCCTTGCCCAAGCGCGTGGCCGAGGGAAAAATTGCGTGATTGGGTGCTCGAACAGGTCAATATCAAATCGCCCAAGCCCGACAGGCCGCCCAAAGTTTCGTTTTGCGCCCCCAATGCCTCGCCCAAGCGGCTCATTTCGGCAAAGCCGCGCGCCGTCACCGCGGCGCGGGCGCTTTCGCCCAGCTTTTTGCCGTCGACAATGCCGCAGGCAATGGCGAGCACGTTTTTAATGGCGCCGCCAATTTCGGCGCCGATAATATCATCGCTCAAATAGGGACGAAAATGCGCCGTGCCGATATGGCGCGCCAAATAATCACCCAGCGCATCATCCGAGACCGCCAAAGTAACGGCGGTCGGCAAGCCGCGCGCCACATCGGCGGCAAAGCTGGGGCCCGACAAGACGGCGATTTGCGCGCGCGGCCAAGTTTCGGCGGCGACATCTGACATCAGTTTGAGGCTATCGCGCTCAATGCCTTTGGCGCATAAAACCAGCATGGCCTTTTTATTGTGCTGCGCCAGTTGAGCCAGCACCGGACGGGCAAATTGCGCCGGCACGACCATGAGAATAATATCCGCGCTCGCCATATCAGCAAGGTTTTCGGTCGCCTGAACGGCCTCGGGCAGGGCGATGCCGGGCAGAAATGGTTTGTTTTCACGGGTCTGATTAATGGCGCTGACGGTTTCGGCTTCATTGGCCCATAAAGTCACGGCCCCGTGTTTTTGTGCCAACACACAGGCCAGCGCCGTGCCCCAAGCCCCGCCGCCGAGCACCGCCATATGTGGTTGGTTTTGCGCTTTTGTCATAACCCCGAACTCCTCCATCACGCATAGCCGTCCCCCAAGCAAGTTGCAAGCCCTTAGCGTGAGCGCTTGGGCGATAAGGGAAAACGGGGCTTATCCACTGCTGTGGAAAGCTTTTGCCAAATCAGTGAATAATTTATTGATTGTTCATTTTTTTCTGGTTAAGTTAAGGGTCATGTCAGAATCGGACACCACACGCGAAAAGATTATCGATGCGGCGCGCGAGCGTTTCAGCCATTATGGCTATCCCAAAACCACCATCGCCGAGCTGGCCGATGATTGCGCAATGTCACCCGGGAATATATACCGGTTTTTCAAGGGCAAGATTGATATTGCGGTGGAAATCGCGCGGCGTGAGGCGCTGTCGGCGGTGGAGGTGATTGAGGCGGTCCTCGATTGTCCGGTGCGCTCGTCGCGCCAACGGCTTGAAGAAGTGGTGTTTGCCGATTTGCGCTATACCTTCCATTTGCTGGAAAACCGACCGAAAACACTGGAATTGGCGCAAATTGTCGTTTCCGATCGGCCGCAATTCCAAATTGAAAGCCTACGTCGCGAGCGCCGCGTGTTTCAGCGCATTTTGCACGAAGGCCAGGCGTCGGGCGAGTTTTTCATTGAAAATGTCGCCTCCACCACCATTGCGCTTCACGCAGCAACCACCAAATATCGTTATGCGCAGCTGTTTACCAACCAAACTCTGGCCGAATTGGAACGCGAATTGGCCCATGTCATGACCGTTATTATGCGCGGTTTAATGCCGGCTAAAGACGGTAAACCGGTGGCCGAGACGATTATTCCTCCGGAAGAAGCCGGGCAATTGGCCAATGTCTCGTAGCGTTTATTTTCACCGATAAGCCATAAAAATCATAAAAAAATATCACAAATCGCCGCTTTTAACCGGTGAATATCAGCTTCATCCTAATTTATGTCGCTTTTTCAAACAGTTAGAGTGCAACAAAAGCTTCATAAAAAATATTGAATAAATTTCAAAATATTCATTGTTTTTTATTATCGGACATGCTATATAATAGGCATAGCGGAAAGACAGTTATCTTGTGTCGGCCCGTTATAGAAGATGAACCCGAAACGCAGCGAGAATAGAACCATGTTGAAACAAATCTTCGCCCTGACCGCAAATGTGAGCGCGCCGGCTGTCGCAACAGCCCTGCTTGCTCTTTATGGCGTGGCTTTGGTCACGCATACGGTTGCAGGAATTACCATTGTCTAAGGGACCCTCCCCCCGAAAGACGATACAGCGTAACCATAACCCTCCCATTATGGTTGCACCCGGCCTCCCTCCAGGCCAAAACCGGCTCCGATGGTCCTCCCCCATCGGAGCCATTTTCTTGCAAAGCCCTATATATTCAACGGCCACCGCGCCCGCGCTGCCACTGCCATAGGCTGCGGGTCTATCAGACCGGCAGCAAAACGCTCACCACCGGCGCGCGCAATCATCGCCGCATTATCGGTGCATAAGGCAGGCGGCGGCACGAAAAGGTCGAAATTTTCGTCTTGCGCGGCGGCGCTCAAGCGGCTGCGCAAATAGTCATTGGCGGCCACGCCGCCGGCTACCACCAAGCGGCCGCGCCGATTTTGTAATACCTTGTCTCGACGGAAACCGCGCATCGCCGCGCCGGTTTGCGTGACCAAACAATCGCCGATCGCGGCTTCAAATGAAGCGGCCAAATCGGCCACTTTCTCATCATCCAGCGGCGCCGCTTTTTCCGCCGCTTGCCGCAGCGCGGTTTTCAAACCGGAGAACGAAAAATCGAGGCCCGCCTGCCGGTCGTTCAATAGGGGGCGCGGCAATTTATGCGCGCTGCGATTGCCGTGGCGTGCGCGCTGCTCAATCTGGGGCCCCCCCGGATAGCCGAGCGACATCAATTTGGCGGCCTTATCAAAAGCTTCGCCGACCGCGTCATCGCGGGTTTGACCCAAAAGGGTGTAATCGTCGAGCCCGTTCACACTGAGCAATTGGCAATGGCCGCCGGAAACGAGCAGCAGCAAATAGGGAAAATCAATATTCTCCGTGAGCCGCGCCGACAGCGCATGGCCTTCCAAATGATTGATCCCGATAAACGTTTTGTCTGCCGCCAGCGCCAAGGCCTTGCCGGTGGTCAAGCCGATGAGCACGCCGCCGATTAGCCCCGGCCCGGCCGTGGCGGCAATGGCATGCATATCGCTGAGTTGCAGCTCCGCTTCATCAAAGGCCGCGGCGATAAGTCGGTCGAGATGGCTCAAATGAGCGCGCGCCGCCAATTCAGGCACCACCCCACCATAGGGCGCATGGGTCTCGATTTGGCTCAATATTTGATTGGCCAATATGCGCCCCGGCCCGACGACATGGCCTTCATCAATCGGCATTTTGACAATGGCTGCGGCGGTTTCGTCGCAGCTGGTCTCCAATCCCAGCACATATATTGTGTTTTCCGCCATGGCTTTCCTTGCTAAGAGTGCAAGCCCATATATAAATGAGTGGGAAACGGGCGCAAGGATAAGGCGGCATAATGAGTAAAAATACGTCTTTGACGATTGGCACGCGCGCATCACCTTTGGCGGTGCGCCAAAGCGAATTGGTGGCCCATGATTTGCGCGCTGCGCACGGGTTGGATAATGCTGATATCGGCATCAGCAAAATCACCACAAAAGGCGATCGCGCTCTGGATACGACATTATCCGAACTGGGTGGCAAAGGCCTGTTTACTGAAGAATTGGAAGCCGGGCTTAAAAAGGGCACTTTTGATATGGCGGTTCATTCGCTGAAAGATTTGCCGACGCAAAATGCCGAAGGATTGACATTGGGGGCCATTTTACCGCGCGCAAATGCCGCCGATATGCTGGTTTTGCGCGATGGCGTGTCGGCCAATGGGTTGGCCGATTTACCGCAAGGTGCCCATATCGGCACCGCTTCCTTGCGCCGCCAAGCGCAGCTTTTGCGCGCCCGTCCCGATGCCAAAATCTCGCTTTTACGCGGCAATATCGGCACGCGGCTGAAAAAACTCGAAACGTCAAATATGGATGCCACCTTATTGGCGGCGGCCGGTTTGGCGCGTTTGGATATGCCCTTAAAACGTGGCGTCGAATTGACCGAGGCGGAAATGTTGCCGGCGGCCGGGCAGGGCGCTTTGGCAGTGCAATGCCGCGCCGATGATGAGGCGCTTTTGGCGCTTTTGGCCCCGCTCAATTGTGCCGCAACACAAGCCTGCGTGACCGCCGAACGGGCTTTTTTGCAGGCGCTGGACGGCTCGTGCCGCACCCCGATAGCCGCATTGGCGCGCATCAAAAACGACACTTTATACATGCACGGTCGGCTCTTGGCGGCGGATGGCAGCGATATGGTCGAAACCCGCATCAGCTGCTCCCCCCATGCGGCGGCAGCGGCCGGTCGCGAAGCCGGTGAAAGCTTACGCACACAAGCGCCGCATTTGGTGACCGGCTGATGCGGCTTTTGCTGACCCGCCCGATGGCTGATGCCATCGTGCTGGCCGAGCAATTGGCCGGGCAGGGCCATGATGTGCTGCTCTCGCCGATGGTTGATATCGCATTTCTGACACCCGATGCCGCGCCTTTGCCTGCGCCTGCAGCTTATCGCGGTCTCGCCTTTACCAGCGCCAATGGGGTGCGCGCCTTGACGGCGCGCTGTCAAATGGACGCGCTCAATGCCGATCAAATGGCGGCATGGCACAATTTGACGGTCTATGCGGTCGGGCCGCAAACCGCCGCCGCGGCGCGCGCTGCCGGTTTTGCCGTCATTCATCAAGCCAGCGGCGATGTCGCCGCTTTGGCGGCGCTTATCGGCGCGCATCATGATGCGGCTTTGCCGGTCCTGCATATTGCCGGACGCGATCGCGCCGGAGATTTGGCTGCCTTGCTGGCCGACAAGCAGATTGCCGCAGAGCGCAGCGTTTTATATCGCGCCGAAGCCGCCGCCGCATTTAGCGATGCGGCCGCGGCTGCTTTGTGTGATGTCGAAGTGCCGGTTGACGGCTTGTTGTTGTATTCCGAGCGCTCGGCTCAGATATTTTTATCGCTTTATGCCGCTTTGCCGCCACATGACGCGCCGCCTCCGAAAGCCTTTTGTCTGTCAAAAGCCATTGCCGAGACCATGCGCGCCGCCGGTTTTGCAGCCGTCGCACCGCGCCATGCCGACAGCGCCGCGCTTTTGGCTTTATTGGCCCGTTGATTGCCAAATCATCCGAATAGACGCATAATTTTGCCATGTCGAAAAAAGCCAAGCCGAAGGTGGAAATCATTCCGCCCGATAAGCAAGATGAGGGTGACGCCTCGGCGACATCAAAAGCCGGTGCGCGTTTGCGCATGCCGCCCATGATTGATAATGCCGGCGCGCGCGATATTTTTGCCCGCCTCATAACCCGCCCGTTAGCAGGGATGTTCGCCGCCGCCGCGGCCATTGGTAGAGGGCTGATTGGCGGACTTGTTTATCGCTTGACTCTGGTAATGCTGGTCGGCACGGCGCTGGGGGTGACCGGCTATGGCATTTGGCAGGCACGACATATGAGCCTGCCACAATTTGACGGTTTTTGGTTCAATACGGATGTCGCTTCGGAGCCGGGCGAGAGCGCCGCGCCGGTCGCGCCCATAGACCGTGCTGTTGAGCAAGATTTCACACCGAGCGGCAATCTGGCCGATTTGCAACGTCATTTAAGGGCTGTGGAAGCGGCATCGCCGCCGCCTGCAGCGGACAGCAAAACCGGGCAAGCGGTGACAAAAAATGACGCGGCAAATCAAGCGGCAAATCATGAGGCCGGCAAGCCGTCTGAGACCGACCTAGCGCTGACCGCCTTGCGTGGGCAATATGCGGCACTGCAGGAAAAATATGCCGCACTTTTGGCGGCGCACGGTGCGCCCGATGATGGCGCACAAGAAAATTTGACGGCGCGCGTTGCCTTGGGCGATTTGCTGTTGCGCCTCGATAATGGCGCGGCTTTTGACGATTTATTGGAAGGCGGAGCATTGGCGGGGGTTTTGCGGCGCTCCGAATGGTCGCTCTTGGCGCTTTATGCCGATAGCGGCATTCCCACCCGTCCCGCCTTATTGACCCGCTTTGAATTATGGGTCGCCAATGCGGCCGACATGCCGCATATGATGGCGGGTCACGACCAGCAAGCGGCGCGCGGCTTTTACGCGCTCATGATTGACTGGTTGCGCCGCCGTGCCGACGGTTTGGTGACGGTGCGCGACGCGCCTTTGGCCACGGCCGAGGGGGATATTGCGATGATCGCCGACGCATTGGAGCGCGGCCGTCATGATGAAGCGGCTTGGCGCATGGGCGCATTACTGCGCCGTTTGGAAAGCGACCGCAGTGTCAATCATCCCGGTGCGACGAGCTTGCAATTACTTTATGACGATACGCGCGCCGCGGCTGAATTATCGCCCATGCTGGCCGCCTTGCGCGATGATTATATGTCGGGGGTGCGGCCATGATGCGGTTCTTGCTGGCCCTGGCGATTGTTTCACTGCTGACCAGCCTTGCCGCGCTGATTGCCAATCTGCCCGGCAATGTCTCGATAGCCGTGCCCGGTCATATTATTGATATGCCTTTGACCGTGCTTTTGGGGGCGGTGTTGGCCGCAATATTGGCGGCTATGGCAATATTGGCGACGGCGCATTGGCTGTGGCAAGTGCCGATGAAATTGCGTCGCGCAAGGCAGGACAAAAACCGTAAAGAGGGCGAGGCGGCGCTGGCCGGTGGGTTGATGGCTTTGGCACGCGGCGACGCGCATGCGGCCGATATGGC